>JANLUE010000956.1:0-10134 GCA_031363325.1 Gemmataceae bacterium | reverse complement strand
GCAGAATCTGGCCTCGATACGTCCATTTGTGCGGGTGATTCAAGGCGAACGCGAACTTCTCGCTGGCACCCCAACGTCGCCCGGCCCAAACTTTGAGGGCCTGCAACAGCGATTCAAGCCCCAGCGAGCCGGGCCAAACGGGGTCCTGATAGAAATGCGCCTTGAAGAACCAGGCGCTCGGGTTCACCTTGGCGCGGGCCTCGACCGAGCCGAGCCCGCGCGGCCCGCCTTCGGTCGCGCTCCAGGCGATCGTGTCGATCATCCGCATCCGCTCGTCTGGGAACGGCGGCTCGGTCGGGATCGGGCCACTCCAGCCGGCTCGTTCGACGGGGCCGGGGGTCATCAATGTGGCACCCGTCAGGCCGACCTGATTGGCGAGCGCCGCCTTCGAGAAGAACCCGAACGTCGTCTCGCCGACGTAGACGGGTTGGTTGCCCGCCCGCACGTCAAACGTGTAGTGCTGGATAATCATGCCGCCAGATGTCGAGACGCGGTCGATCTTGACGCGGGTCGTCAACGTGCCAGTGGAAGGCAACACCTCGACGAACTGCGTGGCCGTCCCGCCGAGGTTGCGGAACGACATGTCCACGTCGCTCGTGAGGGCCGAACCGAGGTAGGCCGCCAGCCAACCACATGGTTGGAGCGCGATCTCGAGTAGGACGCTGAACGGCATCCGCCCGGTCCGTTCGGCCGTGAAGTACCATTCGTCGTGCGGCACATCGTACTCGGCCACGATCTCGCCGCCGGCCGCGTGCAACCACGGCACGCAATTGCGAATGTCCGCGATGCGATCGAGGAACTGGTACGGCGGCCCCGGCAAGCGGGCAATGACGCGCTCCGAATCGAACACCTTGTAGCGATCGCCGAACGCCACGGACGGCTTGCCGACCGCGAAGGCCAGGATGCGACTGCGGTCGAAGAGGGGCGGGCGTTTCTCCGGAGGAGCGTCCAACCAAATTTCGTCGAGTCGCTCGCGGGTCAGGCCGGTCATTCGGAGCGACATGTTCGTGATCTCGACGATCGGCTTGCCGTCCGCGTACATCAAGGCGTCGCCGAGCACGTACGGCTCGGGCCGAAAACCAATCTCCTTCAGCGAAACTTCGTAGGTCACTTTCTTCGTCGAAGCGATCACCTGGCCGCGACACTTCAGGCGACTCGTGATCCCGGGCACTGGTTCGCAGACCGCATCGCCTATCTCGTACACCCAGCCCATTCGCGCGAGCAGCACGCGCAGGGTGTGCAGGCTGCATTCGTACATGAGCGTGCCGGGCATGACCTGATCGTCGACGAAGTGGCAGGTCAGGAACCAATCGTCTGGATGGATGTCCGCCTCGCCGCGAATCTTGCCGAGCCCGTACCGTCCGCCGGTCGGTTCGATGCGTTCGATGCGATGGACGAGCCGCATCATGTCGCCGGGCAACTTCGCGGGCGAACGCAGGTTTGCACGTTGGAACTCGCTGCCGAACGCACCGACCAAATCGCCGGCACGCAACGCATCGACCTGTGCATCGGTCAAGGCTTCGTCCCGGAGCTCCAAGTGCGGGACCCAGCCCGAAGGCGTGACGCCGGGGATCGGCTTGCGATCGAGTGCCGTGTGCACGATCCCCTTGCCGCCCGCCAGATCGTCGGCCGTGAAGAACCCGGCACACCCATCGGCCATGCTCAGCAGCGGTTCGCCGTTCACCGTGCTTTCGAACCGGAACCGAAATAAGTGCGTGTCGCCTTGCCGGAAGAAATTGTCGATGCGGATGTCGTAACGGATCGTGTCGCCGATCGCCGGCAAGGCGCGATGGAACGTCACCGTGGCGTCGAGCAAACGATAGCAAGCCAGCCCGCGCGTCACAAAGTCGATGCCGAGGAACCCCGAGAGGAACAGGTCCGCCTGCCCGGCCTCGACGGCCACGCAGGTCGGGATACGACCCGCGTCCAGGTACCAACGCTGTGCGTGAACGTGGTGTTCCGTGATCACCCGCCCCGAGCCGAGCGACTTTGGTTCGCCTTCGACCTGCACGATCCGATCGACGAGTTGCAACGGCCCATCGGGCAGGCGCACGCGGGTCGGGAACGTGTCGGCCTCGGCGAACGTCGGCCCGAGCACATTGCCCACGAGCCCGCGGGCGAACTCCGTGCATTGTTCAAGGTTGAGCGAACGGGGCACGTCGTTCGTGGGGATCGCCGTGACCCGATCCGAGACGAGAAACTGCCCCGACCAGGCGAGCGAATCGGCGAAGAACTGCTGGGCCGCGGCGCTGAAGCGCAGATACGATTCGTGCGCCTGCGTCGCGGCCGTCTGGGCGTTCGCCAGGGCGACGAAGGGGATGTCGGTCATCGGCTCGGTTTTCAAACCAACGACCATCAGTGCGACGGAAGAGATGTCGGACAGGGGTTCGGTCTTCAGGCCAAAGGCCGGAGATTGTTCAGCCCAGGGCAAGATGGCGAAGCTATCGCCGCCCTGGGTTTGACCCGAACCCGAGTTTTGGTTTTCAGGCTGAAGGCCTGGGATACGATCCCGGAGCGCGCCCGCCGCGTCCCAGGGCGGCGATGGCTGCGCCCTCTTGCCCTGGGCTGAACAATCCCAGGCCTTTGGCCTGAAATCCAAAACGTCTGTGACAGGTTCGAAATTCACATGCGCCGGCAAATTCAACAACGGTCCATTCACTTCTTCAACCTTCGTTTCCGCCCCATCAAACATCACACCCAAATCAACCGCGACCCCATCGCAATGCAATTGCGCCAACACTCGCAAGAACCCCGCGACGTTGTCTTGCTTCGCCACGCACACCGCGCGTGCCGAATGTGGCCGACCCGCGAGGATCGAACCGATCATGCGCGTACACGACCCGCCGGGACCGACTTCGATGAACTGCCGAACGCCATCGGCATGGGCGGCCAGCACGACGCGGGGGAAATCGATCGTATCGAGGACGGCCGCCGTGATCGCGTCGGCGGCCGAGTCGGCCGACACATCGTAAGCCCGACCCCAGGCACCGCTGTAGTAGCGCACGCCCGTCTTCACCGTGGGCAAATGGTGCAGCGCGCGATAAGCGGCCCGCACCGGCCGTGCGACTTCGCAATGGGCGGTCGAGACGCCGGTCACTTCGAGGAAGCCCGCGCCCAGTTTGCGAACGACTTCGTCCACGTCCGCCCGTTGGCCGCCGAGGACGCAATCATCGGCCGTGTTGATGATTTGCACATAAGCTTTCGCGCCGCGCGGGATGGCGGCTCGAACGCGGGCGGCCGACATCGAAACGACGCCGGTTCGCCAGTCGACTGTCTGTTCGTCTGTCAATCGCCAAGTCATTCGGGCCGCGTCGCACGGGCCGGCCAGATCGCTGCGGAACAACGGCGAATCCTGCATCCGCGCGAACATGGTGTCGCGATCGAGCCACGCGCGCGTGCCGTACAACATGGCCGATTCGCCGAGGCTGTACGGCACGGCCGCGTCGGGCTTCACGCCGAACGAGACGAGCAGATCGCTCGCGAGCGTGCCGAGCGCGACCTGGGCGAAGATCAATTCGAGCGGCGACAGGTCCGCGACGGAATCGACCCCCCAGATCAGGTCCGCGTGATATTGCGAACGAAGCGTCTGATTCTCCGCCATCTGCCGTCGCAAGACGTGCGGGAACGCGAGGCCCAGGTCGCGACCCATGTCCGCGAAGTGGTTGCCCGAGCCGGGGTAAACGAACGCGACCTCGCCGCCGAGCGGGTTCGGCGAATAGTAGAACTCGCCGGACGCGGATCGATCGGCCCGATCGCGAAGGTGCGCTTCGGCCAGCGCCGCGACGCGCCGGAGTTCCGAGAGCGAGTCGACGACGAACGCGAGACCCAGACGGCCACGCGGCCGATCTTTGGTCGTTTGCCACCACGCGCGGGCCGAATCGAAGTCGCGGAGTCGTTGGAGTTCGGCCAACAATTCGCTTGGCGAATGGCCCGAGAGCTGGAACAACCCCTCGGATCGACCTTCGAGCGCCGGGCGAGTTTCCGTTCGCTTGGTCGCTTCGCAAAGCTCAACGCGCAAGCCGTATCCCGCGACGTTGTTCGATTCGAGCACGACGGTGCGCGGGCCGTCGGCCCGGTCGTGCAGCCAATATGCGGGCTGGCCGTTGATCGACTGCACTTCGCGTTTCAGCGCCCGGCACGCGGCCACAACGTCGAGCAGTCCGGTGGCCGCTCCGCAGGCCGGTCCGGGCGCTGCGCCGTCCGCGACGGACTCGACTCCATCAATGAATGCGTAAATCCGATCGCCATCGCGTTCGGCATCGGCGAGTCGTTTCAACACGAGCGCGGCCGCCCCGTCCATCGTGCCGCCGGCGCGGGGGTCGGACGCCAGATCGACGGCCCCGACCAGGGCTCGATCGATTTCGCCGGCGCGCAGGGCTTGCACCGCCAGGGCGAGCGAACGCGGCCCGCCGGCTTCCTCGTCGCAGATCGCGAAGCTCGGTCCACCCGCGCCAAGGAACCGCGCCACACGACTGGCCGCCACGCTGCCGAGCGCGCCCATCGTTCGATACGCGGTCAACGGCGGATGCACCTGATCTTTCACGGCGTCGTCGGCCAGCCAGCGCAGGTGGAAGTTGCTCGTGTTCGGATCGAGTGAGATGCCCGCGAACACCCCGGTCGAAAGGCCCTCCCCCTTTGTGCCTTCCACGGCACGGCCGGCCACGTCGAGCAACAATGTCTGTTGGGGCAGCATCTCCTTCAATTCGTTCGGCGGGATGCGGAACTTCGCGACTGGGATCGAAATCGATTCGATCGGCGTGCCCGACCGGTCCGCGAGGCCGACGATCGCGATCGGCGCTCGCGGGGGGTGTTCCGGAACGACAATCGTCGCACTCGGGCGTTCGAGCCATTCCTCGACCAACAAATGGGCGTTGATGCCGCCGAAGCCGAAGGCCGAGACGGCCGCCCGGCGCGGGCCGGTCGATTCCCACGGCTCGGCCCGGTTCAGGATTCGCAACGCTTGGCCGTCGTAGTTCAACTTGGCCGACGGCCGGTCGAAGTTCGCGGTCGGCGGCAAGGTGTGGTCGCGAAGCGCGAATAGCACCTTTGCCAAACCGGCCGAACCCGCACCCGTCAACAAATGGCCAACCGTTGATTTGACGCAGCCAACGACCGCTCGACCCGTTTCGCCGCGCCACAACTCGCGATAACTGCCGAACTCGACCGCGTCGCCGGTCGGCGTGCCGGTGGCGTGGCCTTCGATGAGTTGCACGTCCCCCGGCCGCCAGCCCGCCTGACCGTACGCCGACCGCATCGCCCGAAGTTGGCCTTCGGTCGCGGGCAGGAGCAAGTTGCCGTCGATGTCGTTCGAGAGGCCGATCCCTGAGATCACGCCGTGGATTGTGTCGCCCTGAGCGATCGCGTCGGCGAGTCGCTTGAGAACGAACGCACAGCCGCCTTCGCCAACGACGAGGCCGTCGGCCCGGTCGTCGAAGGGGGAACATCGGCCGGACAGTGACAGGGCCCGGAGTTGCGCGAAGCCCATTTGCGTGTACAGCGAATCGGGTCGCGACAAGCCGCCGGCGATCATCGCGTCGGCCCGGCCCGCGAGCAGTTCGTCGCACGCCAGCTTGATCGCATAGAGCGACGACGCACAGGCCGCGTCGAGCGCGTAACCGCCGAGCCCGAAACCCTGTCCGCGCGCGAGTAACGCGGCCGGCAACCCAGTGGCGTGCCGGTTCAACGGGTTCGCGTGCGGCGTGCCCTCGAAGAGCCCAAGCTTCGGGCCAAGCACTTCACGCGCGATGGCGTTGGTCTTCTCGGTCGGTAGCGCGATGTTGCCGAGAACGACGCCGCACCGCGACCGATCGAGCGATTCGGATTTCGCCGAGCGCCAGGCGGCGTTGCCGATGTGCAAGGCGACGTGGAACACCGAATCGAGTTCATCGACCGGCCAGTCGCGCAAGTTCAGATCGGCCAGGTCGGCCGTGAAGGGCGGCAGGTAGTAGCCACGCAGCGAATGGACCCGGTCGGCCGTCGCCGGTCGCCGGTCGAAGACTCGTTCCGGGAGAATGGCCCAGCGCCCGGCCGGCGGTTCACTCGACAGGTCCGTGCCAGCGCGAACCGCGGCCCAGAACCCCGCGAGGTCGCCGACCCCCGGCAACAGCCCGCCGATCCCGACAATCGCCACACGCTCGCCACGACGAAACATTGCTCACCGTTTGGATTGGGTTCCCTCTCCGCCGCCGAGCGGAGTGGGGGAATCCGAATCCAGCTACTTTACAATCTCGATCTTCGTGTTCGCGTCGGCCTTCATTTTATCGACGATCGCTTCGCGGAGCTTGGCGGCGTACACGTCGCCGACCGCGCCCTTGACCTTTTCGAACTCCGGCTTCGTGCCCGGGTTCTTCGCGGTCACCAGGATCAGGTGATAGCCGAACTGGGTGTTCACGGGCTCGCTGACTTCGAAGGGCTTCAACGCGAAGGCCGCCTTGGCGAAGGGCTCGACCATCATGCCCATGCGTGGGAACTCGCCGAGGTCGCCGCCGTCCTGCTTCGACTTGCAAGACGAATATTTCGTGGCGGTCGAGGCGAAGGCGGCGGTCGTCGCGGCATTGATTTGCTTCTGCTTGTCGAGCGGCGCGGTCTCGGCCGGGATGTTGGCGACGGCCGTCGCGATCGCCTTGTCGAGGCCTTTCTTGATTTCGTCGACCTTGTTTTGAGCGGCCGCCCGGGCTTCGTCCGTCTGGGCCGTGGGAGTAATCAAAATATGCCGGGCCCGCACGGTCGTGCCGTCGAAAATCTCCGGGCTGCCGTCGAACAGTTTCTTCAACTTCTCGTCGGTCACCTGTTGGGCGACGAACTTCTCCCAGCGGAGCTGATTGAAAATTTCTTTCTTCAAGTCGGCCTCGGTCACTTCCATCTTCTCGAGGACCTTCGCGTATTCTTGTTTGGCGTCCGTGACTTCCTTCTTGAAGCTCGCGAGCGAGGCATCGACTTCCTTGGGCTCGACGGTGACCTTGAGCAGTTCGAGGTAGTGATCGATCAGGGCGTTCTCGACGAGGAAGGCGAGCACGTCGGCCCGGGCCTTGTCGCGGTTTTCCTTGGCGATCGGCTTGAGGGCGCGCTGGACGGTCGCCTCGGGGATTTCCCGACCATTGACGATCGCGGCCGCCTTCGGCGCGTCGGCGCGAACGGACATTGCCCAGGCAACCAGTGCGATCAGGCACAACGTGCGCATCGGCGGAGCCTCCTACTCGAACGGTGCGCCGGTCCCCGGCGCGAAATGCAAGGGTGGGGGTATAGCGAACCCGGCGGAACGGGGGAAGAGCAATCGCGACGCCGAGCGGTCCGTCGATCGACAAGCTCCTCGAGTGCCCAACCTACTCGCCTTCCCTCGTACCATGTCTTCGGGGTACAACACTCCCACCCAATTCACCGGACGAGTGGGCAATCCATGGCGGCGCGGTTCTCGGTCCTCGCGAGCGGCAGTTCGGGCAACAGCGCGTTCGTGCGCGCCGAGGGGTTCGGCCTGCTGATCGACGTGGGCCTCGGGCCACGCTTTCTGGCCGCCCGGCTCGCCGCGGTCGGTGCCTCCTGGCGCGACGTGAACGCGGTCGTCCTCACGCACACGCACACTGACCACTGGAAGGACTTGTCCTTCCGACAACTGCACCAGCATCGAATCCCACTGTACTGTTCGCCGAAGCACCATGCCGTCCTCGCCCGCTACGGGGGCTACTTCAATCGACTGTTGGCGGACGACCTCGTTCGACCGCTGCCCGAGGACACCTTTGAAGTTCCGTCGGGCATCACCCTTCGCGCGATCCCGGTTCCGCACGATAGCGAGCCGACGTTCGCCTATCGGGTCGATGGGCCGGCGGGCCTGTTCGGGCCGCAGTGGTCGATCGGGTACGCGGCCGATCTGGGCGAGGCCCGCGACGAACTGATCGACGCCTTCGCCGACGTAAACGTGTTGGCCCTCGAGTTCAACCATTGCGAGCGCATGGAGCGAGCCAGTGGCCGACCCCGGCACCTGATCGAGCGCGTGCTCGGCGACCAGGGGCACCTCTCGAACCGACAGGCGGCCGACGCGGTCCGGGCCGTCGTCGAACGTTCGACCCCGGGAGCCTTGCGGCACGTCGTTCAGTTGCATTTAAGCCGCGATTGCAATCGACCGGCCCTCGCGTTCAAAACGGGTCGCGACCTGTTGGCCGAACTCGGTTCGTCGGCCCAGGTCACGACGGCCGCCCAGGACCGCGTGACGCACGTCATCCGGCTCGACCCCTCGTTCAAGCGCTTGAAGCCGCTTGTGCCGGTTCCCGCGTGAAGCTGTATCGATTATGCCGGTTCGACGCATTGCCCCTTCTTCGCCAGTTCCTCCGAGCGTTCAGTCGTTGCGGCCCGATGGTCGATTCAAGGAGCGCGGGCGACAGGGATGTCGGCCCTCGGGAGGGAATCGAGATGCGACGACATGGATGGGCGCTCAGTCTCGGCTTGCTGTTCGGGGGTACGATCGCGGCTCAGCCGCCAGCGGATTCCGAACGCTTCCCTCCCGCCCCCGAATTGCCCGGCACCATCGTGAGCAAGCCGGTTGGCGGCGCTCGCCCGGTCGCGTCCGTGGGCCAAGTCCCCGTTCGAACCGCCAGTCGAAGGACAAGCGAACTGGATCTAACTCCGAAAGTCGAATCGAAGCCCAGGCCTTACAGCCCCATCGTGACGGCCACTTCGGCCGCGATCGAAACTCCGCTCGAAAAATCGATCGAGCCCGCCGCGACGCCAACGAAGCACGGGGCGGCCGGTTGGGATGGGCCGAAGTGGCACTCGGGGGACCACGGCGACTTCTCGGCGTGGCTCAAGTTCCGCTCGCAATCAAAGGGCCCCGGTTGCGTGCCGACGCCTTTCACCCCGTCGCTCCAGGCGTGGTTTCCCTGCGACGCCAAGAAATCGTGTTGCCCGACCAACTCGACCGTGGTTGGCTCGAACGAGATGCCGGCAAGCCAGGGGAAAGTGGTCGGTACTCTGATCGCACCCGAGCCCGACGTGAAGCCAGAGCCCCGAAAAGTGAGCGAGGGCCTGTCGTTCACGTCCGGGGCCGCCCCGATGGCTGCCCCAACCACCCAGACCGGAAAGTCGACTTGGCGAGCCCGCTGATTGGCCAGACGAATTGACACTTCCCGCACATTATTCTACTTTTCGCTGAACTGCCGTCGGATGGCCGACGGCCGTTTCCCTCCGATTCCAATCTCCAACCGGGTCTCGCATCATGAACCGCCTGGCCCCGTCCGTACCCACCTTGACCGCCTGGTTCGATAGCTGGGGCGAAGGCCCGTTCACGGTCGATGACGTGACCCGGTACGTCCGCCAGGCCCCGAACGAAGCGACTCGCTTCCACACGACCGACGGGCAGAACTTCCAGGAGTTCCTGACCCGCGTCGGCAAGGCGGCCGAGGAACGCAAGGAATCGCGGTTCTGATCTCGCCACATCGCAACACATTTTCCAAAGCGTTGCGTTGATCGACCGTCCGCCCACTGGTAAAATGATTTGTCGTGGTGGGCAAACCATGAGCCGCATGACGCAAGCGGACTACCTCCGATCCATCGCCGAACTCGAAGCCCAAATCGAAGACCTCCGGGCCGACCGGAAAGAGTTGCGCGATTCGTTGTGCGAGGGCACTCCCGACGGACCTTTTTTGGCGGCGAACAAGTGGCGGGGGCGTCATGCTTGTGCCCTCGCCTTCCCATAGCGGTACTGGCTCGCCCTTGCACGCAATGAAAGCTCGTACGACAGCACTTCAAATGGGTCTGTTGTGGGTGGCGCTTCTGGCGGCCGCCCTCGTTGTCGAATCCAATTCGGCGGAAGCCGTTACGCGCCGGACGGCCGATGTCGCCGTCTTGTATTGGGGGATTGCCGTCGCCGCACTTTTATTGGGCCGACGCGAAACGGGGCGGACGGCGAAGGACATCCGGCGGGTCCGTGGACGGTCCGAGCGTGGCGACAATTCGGGTGCGCCGGGGCATTCCGGTGTTCGCTGACGGTATGGAGTTCCCGGGGGCGGCGCGCTCCGGCCGGCGTCTTGTTCGTACGACCCGTTTTGCGGGCCTGGGCGGTGTCGCGGAGCGTTCGCTCCGCCTCGTTGTTCGTGCCCGACACGGGCTCCGTCGTCCCGTCGATCTGTTCGACCGGCGGGGCCG
>JANLUE010000945.1:0-6705 GCA_031363325.1 Gemmataceae bacterium | reverse complement strand
CCGATCCCGAGCGTGCGCAGGTAGTCGGCCACGTCCCGGAGTTCCGTCCAGTGCGGGACGCAAAAGGTATCGCGGAATCCCGAGAGGTTGTCCTTCAATTCGTAAGAATCGTCCGTCAAACTCGTTCGCCAATACTTCAATCGTCGCCAATCGGTGAGCGGGTGATCCGGTACGGCCATGCGGGTTGTGAACGGCAACTCGCGGCGCAGTTTTTCGGTGATCGGCGCTTGATTCATCGGCCCGCCAATCGCGCACCACGCGAGAAAGATTGGCCCGACCGGCCAGCGCCAACTCGCGAGCACGGCGAGGCCAAGCAACGTCGGCGGAGCGTGCGCGTAGTCGAATTCTTTCTGGATCAACGTCGCCTGGGCGAGCCAGCCGAGATAGATGGCCGCCAGGATCGCTCGATGGGGTTCGCGCCGGCACAGGGCCACGACGCCGAACGGAATCGCGACGAGGTGCAAGAGGCTGAACGGCGGGAAATAGACCGGCACAAGCCGAAGCTTGTAGGTCAGGTGCTTCTGGGTGAACTCGTAGTACTCTCCGTTCCAGTTGAGCAGCACGTCCCACATGTGCGGCCACGTTCCCGAGGCGATCAACCAGGCCGAACCGGCGGCCCCGACGAGCAATCCACCCAACACGAGGCCGAGCAATTCAATGCCGATCTCGCGCCGGGGACGCCCACGTAGGCTCGATAGCCAAACGAACAGGGCCGGCACCACGACGTGCGGCTTGATCCAGACCGCAAATCCCCACAGCGCCCCTTCCAGCAACGATCGCCAGAAGATTCTCCGACCACGGACCACGCGAAGGTTGGTCGCCAGGAGGGCCGGCAGGAGCATCCAGCCATCGCGTTGGCAATGGATGAACTCGGTCTCGAACAGATAGAAGAGGGCCGCCGCCGTCGCGAACCAAACCTGACCCGCCCGCGAAATCCCCGCTCGACCAATGAGCCGGGCCATCAAGGCGACGACCGAACCGAACACGAACAGGTCGACGACCCGAATCGCCTCGTGGCTCCAGCCGAATAGCGACCGCACCAGAATGTGCAACCAAACAATGCCGGGTAAGTTCGTTTCGAAGACATCGCGGTAGTGCGTGCCGCCGTGCAGTATGTTCCAGGCGCAGAGGTCGTAGTACGTGACATCGACCCAGATGGGCGAACGCAGATAGAGTGGCACGCCGACCGCGAGCACGAGGCCGAGCGCGAGCCAGGCGAGTCGCATCATGGCGAGTCGCATCATGGCGCGTCGGGGTTGATTTCGCCGGGCCCGCCGGCCAGCGTGAACATGGACCGAACGACGGCCGGATCGACCGTGTCCTTGACGAACTGCACCGACCCGTCGGCCATCGAAAAGTAGCACCCGCCGGCGTGGCACCCGCCAAACGGTCGGCCGGTGCCGAGGTACGGCTCGTCTTTCGGGTCGAGGGCCCGGAGCGTCGTCGGCCCGCCGCGCAGCCAGGGGCCGAGTTCCGAGTTCGTCTCGACGATCTGGGCGGTGTAACGTAGGCCGTCCGTGAATCGATCGAACGGCGTTGGGCCATCGTACCGAAAGGCTCCGGCATTCGAGCCGCCTTTTTCGAGCGACAGCGTCGGAGTGTCGAGCCCGAGCCCGCCGACCGCGACGTAGTTCGCCGGACTCGGTTCGCCTTTCCGCGGTTCACGAGCTTGAGCCGGACACAGGGCGACCTTCAATCGATAGTGAGCCAACTCCGCGTTGCCCGGCCCGTCCCACGCGAGCGTCGACTGAATCTTGCCAATCAAGTCCGAGAGCCCGACCTGCGGCCGGTGCTTGGCGGCCGACGGGTCGTTCGGCGCCCCGTCGCCGAGCGCGTTCAACGTGTAGACGTACCAGCTCATTCGTTCGGCCGGCGGCAGGAGGGGGTTCTGAAACGTACCGGGGGGTAATTCGTCGATCGGCACGTTGGGCAACGGCTGACCCGGCAGCGCGGCATGGTGCAGCCCGAACAGGCCGACTTGGCGGAGATGATCCTGACAGCGGACCTTCTCGGCGTCGACGCGGGCGCGAAAGATCATCGGCGTGACGAACCCCGCCGCCAACAGGACGACGGCGACGATCAACCCAATTCGAAAGACGGCGCGGGACATGTTGTTGGTACGCGGCCGAAGCCAGTTCCGTTCGCACGGGTCGCGGGCAACGGTTATCGTAGTGCGGCATCGCCGCTTCCTGAAAGGGGTGTGGTCGCCCTTTCAAAAAACGGCACGCTCCGCATTCGGACCGCTTCCCAAGTGCGCGGAACTGTCCCCGTGCCGGAAACTCATTCAAAGTGCTTTTTCAATAATGCCGCCAGCCGGAAGCCCGCCAAGACGGCTTGCCGTTCCGCGACGGGCTGAACCTTGGCCGCATAGTCGTCCGGGAGCGGCGGCGCCCCCGGCTTGGTCGCGCTGCCTTCCAGGTCTCCATCGCGATAGGCGACTTTCTTGGCCAACTTGACGCTTTCGACGGCCCAGCGATCGAACGACTCGATGCGGACCTGGTCGGCCAAGTCGTCGGGCTGATGGTGCGGCTTCGACATGAGTAACGTGGCTCGATCCCGGACGGTCTTGAACCGGTCCGATCCGCCCAGCAGGTCGTCCCAATAGCTATGGAGACTGATGGGGCTGGTGCCGAGCCGGGCGCGAACGTAGAACCGGGTGCCGCCGCGGTCCCCTTGCGGAAATTCGGTTGTGAAGAGCGTGGTCGTATGGAGCGGTTGATGGATGTCGCCGACGAGATGGAAGATCCAACTCAGGGCAACCGCCCGGTCTTCCAAGGTGTCCGAATCGGTTCCGGTTCGGCGCAGTTCATCGACGTTGTGGCCCAGCGCGCGGAGGATATTGTTGGCGTCTTCCGGCACCGTGCGAACGCTGCCCGGCTGGCCGACCGGCTTGAAGGGGAAGTTGACGTAGTGCCACTCCGCCTTGTGAAACTCTTCGTCGCCACGCGCGTCGTCCGGCCAGCGAGCCGCCATCATGAACAAGGCTCGGTCCCGATCCGCCTCCGGAAGATCGGCCAAGCGCCCTTTCCAGCGCTCGTCGTAGTAGGGATGCTCTTTCAGAAGGTCGACGACCTTCTTCGCCGCCGCCGGGCTTTGTTTCATGAGCGACTCGTACGCGATCGCGCCCGTCGTCATGTGGCCGGCCTTGTTCCAGGCCAAGGCCGGAGTCGCGATCGCGAAAAGGACGAAGCTCGAGATCAAACGCATCCGCTGACGAGCCATTGGAGGCACTCCGAAATGGGTGTGGGCGAATTGAGTTCAACAACCGGCGATGCTCTATTCGTCCAAGCGTCCGTTCGGTGCGAACCGGCCAAGAATCCTAGGCTTCACACGAACTTCGCGGGCGTTGGCAAGCAAACGGAATTCCGCATTCCCCGCGCGCCCCCTCTTGCCGCCGGGGCCACGGATGTTCAAAATTTCCCAGGTAGGCGAACTTTGACACCCTTGTCGAATCAGCACCTTCCGACTGTGCGGGCGCAAGCCCGCGTCCGCCGAACGCTCACTCTGTCGACGTTGGTTGCCGTAGCCCTGCCGCCGCGAGGCGAGGTGGTTTCGTCGCAATGGAATTGGCCCGCAATCTTCGCAAGGACCCCGTGTCGCGGCTCGCGCCCAGCCCGCCGCACATCGTGGTCCGAGACGCCCGCGTGGCCGACGCGGTCGAACTGATGCGGCGCGAACAAGTCGGGTGCGTCCTCGTGTGCGAGGCCGGCAAGTTGGTCGGCCTCTTCACCGAACGCGACCTGATGAACCGAATCCTGGCCGTCGGTAAAGGTCTCGACCTTCCGATTGCTGAAGTCATGACGCCCGACCCGGAGACCGTCTTCCCCCGCGACCCGATCCGTTTGGCCGTCCGCAAGATGAAGGCGGGCGGCCATCGTCATTTGCCCGTCGTCGACGATCAACAACGGCCGATCGGCATCCTGTCGGTCAAGCGCGTGGTACGGTATTTGGTCGAACACTATCCGGCGGCGGTGTACAACCAGCCACCTTCGGATCAGGCACCCGCCACGGCCGAAGGGGCCTGAATTCTTATCATCCAGTCACAAAGGACTCGAAGAAATCGATCGGCATGGACGACACGAGCGGGATGAGTTACAAACTCAGCCCGATTGTTGAGAGATCGAATCCCGAGTCGCTTCGCTTTGAACGGAACGAGGAAGTACAGAATGTCCGCGACCGCGTCGGCCCCGGTGGGCCGCAAAGTACAGGAAGTCGAATCCGTCACCATCCGTTTCGCGGGCGACTCCGGCGACGGCATGCAGCTTGCCGGGACGCAGTTCACCAACGTTTCCGCGATCCTGGGCAACGACATCGCGACGTTCCCGGACTTCCCGGCCGAAATCCGCGCGCCGGCCGGCACCCTGGCCGGCGTCTCCGGCTTCCAGGTTCACTTCGCCAGCACCGACATCCATACGCCGGGCGATCGGCTCAACTGCCTGATCGTCATGAATCCGGCCGCCCTCAAAACCAACTTGAAGGACCTGGAGGCGGGCGGCACGCTGATCGTCAATGCCGATTCGTTCGGGCCCAACGATCTGAACAAGGCGAAGTACACGATCAACCCGCTCGAAGATGGCTCGCTCAAGGGCTATCGCGTCGTCAAAGTGCCGATCGACAAGCTCAATCGCGAAGCGGTCAAGGAATGCAACCTGTCCCCGCGCGACGCGGACCGCTGCAAGAACTTCTTCGCGCTCGGCCTCGTCTACTGGATGTTCGAACGGCCCATGGACGCCACGCTGAAGTGGATCAAAGATAAGTTTTCCAAAAAGATTGACGTTCTCGAAGCCAACACGCGGTCGCTGAAGGCTGGCTACAACTACGGCGAAACCGTCGAGGTGATGCACGTCCAGTACCGCGTCGCCAAGGCGAAAACGGCCCCCGGTACCTACCGCAAACTGACCGGCAACGAGGCTCTCGGATTCGGGCTCGTCGCGGCCGCCACCCTGGCGAAGAAGCAACTCGTCTACTCCGGCTACCCGATCACGCCGGCTTCGGACATTCTGCATCAACTCACCGACCTGAAGAACTTTGGCGTGAAGACGCTCCAGGCCGAGGACGAGATCGCAGCGATCGGCATCGCAATCGGAGCCGCGTACGGCGGGGCGATCGCGGTCACCGGGACGAGCGGGCCCGGCATCTGCCTGAAGTCCGAGGCGATCGGCTTGGCCGTGATGACCGAGTTGCCCTTGGTCATCATCGACGTGCAACGCGGCGGGCCGAGCACCGGCCTGCCGACCAAGACCGAACAGGCCGACTTGCTCCAGGCGATGTTCGGCCGCAACGGCGAGTGCCCGGTGGCGATCGTCGCCCCGCGTTCGCCGGCCGATTGCTTCGACATGGCGTTCGAAGCCGTCCGCATCGCGACCGAGTTCATGGTCCCGACTTTCCTGCTCTCGGACGGCTACATCGCCAACGGGGCCGAGCCCTGGTCGATTCCGGACGTGAGCAAGCTTCCAAAGATCACGATCACACACCCGACCGAACCGAACGGCGAGAACGGTAAACTGCACGAAAATGGCAGCGACGAGGCGGGCAAGTTCCTGCCGTACAAGCGGAACGAACTGCTCGTCCGGCCGTGGGCCGTGCCGGGCACGCCGGGGCTCGAACATCGCATCGGCGGCATTGAGAAACAGGATGTCACGGGCAACGTGAACTACGAGCCCGCGAATCACGAACACATGGTCCACACGCGGGCCCAGAAGGTCGCGAACATCGCCCTCCGAATCCCAGAACTCGAAGTCGAAGGCGACCCCGAGGGCGACTTGCTTGTGATCGGCTGGGGTGGAACCTACGGGTCGATCGCGACGGCCGTCCAGCGCGCTCGGCGCAAGGGCACCAAGATCGGCCAGATCCACTTCCGGTACCTGAACCCGTTTCCGAAGAACACGGCCGATGTCTTCAAGAAGTTCAAAAAGTTCCTGGTTCCGGAACTAAACTCCGGCCAGTTGCTTCTACTTCTGCGTGCGAAGTTCCTGATTGACGCCCAGGGCTTGAACAAAGTCCAGGGGCGTCCGTTCCTCGTCAGCGAGATTGAAGAAGCGATTTCTGCCGTTGTCGATCGAACATAATCAATCGAACTCAACACCGAGTACTGAGTACTCAGTACTCAGTACTGTTTCCTGACCTCTGACTACTGACCCCGATTCAAAATATGGCCGTCGCATCCCTCCCGACTCTCAAGCCACAGGACTTCGCCAGCGATCAGGAAGTTCGCTGGTGCCCTGGCTGCGGGGATTATTCGATCCTCGCCCAGATGAAGAAGGCGCTCAGCACGCTGAACTTCCCGCGCGAGCGGATCGTGTTCGTTTCGGGCATCGGCTGTTCCAGCCGGTTCCCCTACTACATGAACACCTACGGGTTCCACACGATCCACGGTCGTGCGCCGACCTTCGCGACCGGCCTTCGACTGGCGCGCCCCGACCTGCAAGTCTGGGTCGTCACGGGCGACGGCGACGGCCTTTCGATCGGCGGCAACCATCTGATCCACGCCTTGCGCCGCAACATCGACATCAAGGTTCTGCTCTTCAACAACGAAATTTACGGGCTCACGAAGGGTCAGGCGTCGCCGACCTCACGGCTCGGCACCAAGTCAAAGTCGACTCGACTCGGTTCGATCGACACGCCTGTCCGCCCCCTGTCGATCGCCCTGGCGGCTGAGGCCACGTTCGTCGCCCGCACGATGGACGTCGACCCGGGCCACCTGAC
>JANLUE010000933.1:0-4344 GCA_031363325.1 Gemmataceae bacterium | reverse complement strand
GCCTTCTCCGAACTCAGAGTTCACCCCAATTGTGCTTCTGGCGCCGAAAGTAACAGCGTGACCATCTTGCGGTCCACGCCCTTCGTCAATCGGGCCGTCAGGGCCGGGGCGGGTTCGCCGCCGAGGATCAGTCGGCCGTGGAACGAGATCAAGGCGTTCGCGTCGGTCGGCAGCTTGTGGCGTTTGGCCAGCTCGCCTGGGTCGAACGGCGTGGCGCGTCCCGAGTTGGTGCCATCGATCAGGGCGGCGACGAAGTTGGCCCGTGCGATCATCGCCCGCGCGCCAATCCAGGCCCGGCCGCCGTTCCAACCGCCCACGTTGGGTGGCTCGAACAGGTCCTGGCCGATTCGCGCCGACCAGTCGGCCAGGGCGAGCGTACTGGGGGCGGGGTCAAACATTTCGAGTGCCCAGGCCGCCCCGACGATGAACTCGACCGGCCCCTTCACGCGCGTGCCGATGTTCGCGTTCGCGAAGAAGGCTTTGGAACGCAGGATCGTGCCGACCGCCCAGCCGATGTCGAGGTTCCGTTCGCGCAACCCGTCGGCAAGCGACTTCGTCGCCTCGGCCGACACGCCGCGTTCGCCGAAAAGCGTATCGCAGAGTCGCCAGGCGAGTCGACTCGCGGTGGCCGGCGTTTCCAGGAGAATCCGCACCAGATCGCTGCCCGAGAATTGTCCCTTTCGCCCGAGCAGGTTCTTCGCGCCCTCATCGTGCCGACTGGGAACCTCGGTGAACTTGCCGTCGTCCACGGTCCAGCCGGTCAAGGCCCGGGCGGCTTCCTTCACGTCGGTCTCGGTATAGTTGCCGACGCCGAGCGTGAACAACTCCATCAGTTCCCGGCCGAGGTTTTCGTTCGCGTGGCCCTTGCGATTGGCCGGCGCGTCGAGCCAGATGAGCAAGGCCGGCTCGCGCACGCTGGCGTTCAGCAGCTCGCCGAACGGGGCTCGACCAAGTCGGCGGAACGTGTCGTTCTGCCGGCGCATCGCCCCCAGGTCCTGGACCTTGGCGATGCTCGTGGCGAAGTGGTTGTGCCACATCAGCGTGAGCTTTTCGCCGAGCGGATCGGGCCCGAACAGCAGTCGATAGAACCACCAGGCTTTGAGCCGACTCGGCTCGTTGGCCGCGATCGCCGCGTCGCCGAGCAGATTCGCCGTCGACTCGAACTCGGCCGGCGCGTGCAGCGTGGCCTTGCCCGCGAGGAGCCGATCGATCGACGGCGTCGGGCCATCCTTCAAGTCGCGTTGCAGTTCGCTCCAGGCGCCCGCGAAGCCCGCCCGGCGATGCAGGTGGGCGACAAGCCGAAGATCCCACGGATTCGCGTCGTCCGGCGTGAACGGCGACCAGGCGGGGTCGAGGGGTTTCATGGCAAGCCTCGCGAATTCAGTGCGACGGACATTACATAGTGTCGCGACGTGGGTGGCGCGACATGGCGATTTCGGGTTCGGTTTCCCACGTGGCGAGCCGGGGAGCGTTAGCTCCCCGGGTGACGACGCAAACGACAACTGCAATCCTCTGGAGATTCGACCCGGTGGGCTTACGCCACACCGGCTCGCCTTGCCCCGTTGTCACTCCTTCACAACAACCTTCCCCACGTCGACCGTCTCGCCGCTCCTGACTTCGAATTCTTTGTCCTTGCGGCCGCCGACGGGTTCGAGGTACTTCGCGCCTTTCAGTCCATACACCGTGAACTTTTGGCCGGGGATCACGAAGTCGACCGTGAACTCACCGTCCTTGTTCGTCTCGATGTGCGTTCCGTTCGACTCGCGACTTTGCCGAACCGGGCGGTCGATCTCTTGCGCCGTTCGATTCGCGTAGCTCAGTTGAATCCGCACGTTCGCCCAGGGCTCGCCGGTCGGGCTCACGAGCTTACCCTTCACCGAGCCCGCCGGTGCCAGTTTCAGAATCGCCGGGGCTTTCTCGTCGCCTTTCAACGTGAGGGTGCCGACCAGTTTGTTCTTCGCGTCGGACGCCACGATGAGTCGCGGCTTCGCGGACTCGAGTTCGTAGATCGGGCAGCGATTGCCCTCGCACGGGATGGCGTACATCCAGTCGCGAGCGGTCGAACCGGCCACCAGCGCCCCGGTCGCGGGATTGCCTTCGGGAGTCTGGACCTGCAGTTCGAACTTCGACGCCCGCCGTAACGGAATGTCGAACTTCACTTCGGGCACGTCCGGCTTCAGGGTTAACACCTTGCAATACTGGCCCTGCATGATCGTCGTCACGCCGCCCGGCGAACGGAAGCCCGTCATTTCTTTGTCGAAGTAGTCCGGGAAGTCCGGGTCCGGCCGCAGTTTTTCGTTTTGCAAGTATCCCTGCGGGCCGCCATCGTACGTTCCGCCCATCAGCAACACGCGACCGGGTGGAACGATGGTCTTGTACGTTCCGTCCTTGTCTGTCTGGGCGAAGTCGTAGCAGTCCGGCGAATCGAAGCCGGGCTTCGAGGCGAACTCGTTGTCGTAAAGAACGCCAACGCAGGCGAAACCCGAGGTCGGCGCGTTGCCGGGCATGACCACAACCCGGCCCGTAAGCAGAATCCCCTTCGCCAGTCCAATGTCCGACACGATCGGTTCGTAGCCCGTCGTGTCGGAAAACTTGATGGTGCGGCCGAGCATACGTCGCTCGACATCTTGTTTGATGTTGATCTGATAGCTTTCGGACTTCTTCATGCCGTGGAACTCGAATCGGCCGGCCGAGTCCGACGTCGTCGAATGGGTGCTGCGAAAGTCCTTCTCGTCCCGAACGGTCATCTTGATCCCGGCGAGCGGCTTGCCGGTCTCGAGGTCCGTGATCGTGCCTCGAATCGGCTTCTCGATTTCCGCCACCAGTTCGACCTTTGGCCCGTGGAACAGGGGGTTGTAGCCGAGGCCGCCGTCCGGATCGTTCTTCTGCCGCGCCAACGAGATCACGTTATGTGGTGCCGGATCGAAGCCCTCGCGGACGATGACCACCGCTTCCGAATCCGCGATGCCCGGCCCATCGACGTGCAAACTGACTTCTCGCTCGGAGCCGATGCCCGCGATCTCGAATCGGCCGGCCGCGTCGGTCCTGGCCGCGAACAGCAACGATCCATCGGGCAGCTTGCGCTCCGTCGGCAACGCCCCGCCGGAGGCCGTCCAGTGAACGTGGCCGTGCGGCGATGGCCCGGGGTTCGACGATTGCCGCTTGATCCACGCGTTCAGAAAGCGATCGAGTGACGCTTCCTCGAACCCGCTCAGGGCCCGGACGATGACGCTCGCGCCCACGACCGCCTTGCCCTGCGTGTCGATAATCCGCCCGCGAACGAGCGTGTCCTTCACCATCTTGAAAGTCTTTTCGGCGGGCGTGTTCGTCGCGGGCATCAGGTAGTCGCCCGCACCGAACCCGGCCTTACGCGGGAACAACCACGCCCCGACGATCGGAACCGTCACCTTGAAGGTGCCGTCCGGTCCGGTCGTCGCCTCCACGGTCGGCTTGCCCTTGCCGGCCGTCGGAAAATGAACCATCTCGACGCCGGCCATGGGCTTGCCATCGGGTCCGACGACATTGCCCGTGATGGTGCGAGTTTCCTTGGCCGCTGGCTTCTCGACCGGCGCTGGCTTCTCGGCCTTGGGTGGTGGGGAGTCTTTCAGAAGTTGCCCGGCCGCTGCCGGATCACGCATCCCGGACCCGAAACCGATCGCTCCGATGGCCGCCAGGAGAACCGCCCCGAGCATCGCCTTGTGGGCGACGCCATTGGCCGCGAACCGATCGGCGAGACTTGCCACTCCGTTCGACGCGTGCCCAGTGGCCGCGCTCAGGATGGCGTCGACCCGGCGTTGGCCCGCCACGCCGGCCGGTGAAAGCGAAGCGAGCGCGAGCAAGCCGACCCCCGGGGCCCAGCCGCGTTTCGCGAGCGTCGCGCCGAGTCGCTTGCGGCCGCGTTCGAGGCGAATCTTTACGGTTCCGGCCGGCACCGCCAGACGCTGAGCGACTTCGTCTCGGGTCAAGCCTTCGAGATAACAAAGCATCAACGGTTCGCGATACGTTGCTGGGAGCCGTTCGAGTTCCTCGTCGAGCGCCGCGAGCAAGTCGGCCGCGACGGCCGAGCCTTCAGCCGGTACGAGATCGCGGACGGCCGCCAGGCCTTCCCGCTTCGTTCGTCGATCGGTCGCGATCCGGGCGTTGCGCGCGACCCGTCGGGCCGTCGCATAGAGCCAGTTGGCGATCGACGTTTGCCAGCGCCCGCTCGCCGCCTTGCGGGCCAGCACGACGAACACGGCCTGGCAGGCGTCCTCGGCGTCAGCCGGGTTCGCGAGCAACCGCCGACACACGCCGAGTACAAGCCCCGTGTGTCGTCGCACGAGCGCCGCGAACGCGGCCTCGTCC
>JANLUE010000901.1:0-4538 GCA_031363325.1 Gemmataceae bacterium | reverse complement strand
TCGAGGAGGCGAGCGGGCGGCATGAACACGTGCAGCAAGCCGTTGCGAGACACGACGCACAGGGCCGTGCGAACGATGCTCGACTCGGGCTTGCCGTTCCGGCTCCCCCTCTCCGCTTCGGAGTTGCCGGCACGGCGAGCGAAGACCTCACCCCCTATCCCCCTCTCCGAAGCGGAGAGGGGGGACCCGAGTTCGCTCCGCGAACTCGGGAGTTGGCGTTTCGGCTCGGGCCACCTCGGCAGTGGGCCACGCGGCGCGAACGGATCGAGCGGTTCCAGGAACTGGCGGTCGCCAGGCACTTCCCACGGCACCGAATCGAGCGGCAGGCGATAGCCCATCGGCGAGTCGCCAGGCACGAGGTACATATGCTCCCGACGCAGATTCCACGACCCGCTTTCCCAACGTGCGAGGCCCGCATGGCTTCGCCGCAGCGGCAACGCGTAGCCGACCACCGTGCTCAGGCCCTGCTCGAACACCTTGGCGAGGCGGGTTCGTTCCTCGGGGTCGTCGAGCTTGCTCTTGAGCGGATCGACGTTGCTCGGCAGGCGACGTTCGCGCCACAGGTAGTACCAAGTATCTTCGTAACCGGGGATCGCGTACTTCGGATCGACTTCGAGCGACTCGGCCAGGGCGGAAACGAAGCTTCGCGCGTCGACGTTGCTGAAGCCATTGCCTTCGCCCACTTCCGATTCGGCAATGAGCTTCGAGTTGTGCCAGATCGGCTCGTCGTCTTGCCGCCAGTAACACGTGAACGCCCAGCGTGGCAACGATTCGCCGGGGTACCATTTGCCTTGCCCAAAGTGCAACAACGCCTTCGGCGCAAAGCGATCGCGCAGGCGCTGGAAGACATCAATGCCACGGCGAAGCTTCGCCGGCCCGAGGGCCGTCAGGTTCCACTCCGGCGCGTCGCGATCGTCGATGCCCACGAACGTCGGCTCGCCGCCCATGCTGAGGCGCACGTCCCATTCGCCCAGGTCCGCATCGACCCGGCGACCGAGCGCGTCGATCGCTTGCCACTGTCGTTCGGAGTACGGCTTGGTCACGCGCGGTGCTTCGACGACCCGCGTGATCTCCATGTGGAAGTCGAAGCCTTCTTTGACTTTGTCTTCGGTATCTGGTTTCGCAGCCCAGGCGAACGAACCGGAGACCGGGGCGGCCGTCTGCGGGTCGGCCGTGCACGCCAGCGGAATGTGCCCCTCGGACGCGAGCAATCCACTCGTCGGGTCGAGGCCAACCCAACCGGCGGCCGGAATGAACACCTCGGCCCAGGCATGCAGGTCCGTGAAGTCCGCCGTCGGCCCCTCGGGCCCATCGAGCGGCTTCTCGTCGCCAACCAGTTGGATCAGGTAGCCCGAACAGAATCGGGCCGCGAGGCCGAGGTGGCGACAGAGTTGCACGAGCAACCAGGTCGAATCGCGGCACGAGCCGGACCCGAGTGCGAGCGACTGTTCCGGGGCCTGCACGCCCGGCTCCATGCGGATGACGTACTTCACCCGCTCGTAGACCGATTGATTCAGTGCGACCAGGTAATCGACCGTGCGGATGCCGATCTGCCGTTCCTGATCGATGAATTGGCGCAGCAACGGCCCGGCCGGCAACGTCTCCCGATAGGGAGCGAGTTCGCGGGCCAGGTCGGCGTCGTATTCGAACGGAAACTTGGCCGCGTAGTCGTCGACGAAGAAATCGAACGGATTGAACGGAACCAGATCGACGAGCAAGTCGACGGTCACGTTGAGCGCGTGCGCCGGCTTGAGGAACACGACCCGGGCGAGGTGGTTCGAGTACGGGTCCTGATGCCAGTTCAGGAAGTGCGGGCCGGGTTCGACGTTGAGCGAATAGCTCAAGATTGGCGTCCGCGCGTGCGGGGCTGGCCGCAAGCGAATGACGTGCGGATTGAGAGTGACGAGCCGGTCGTACGTGTAACGGGTCGTATGCCGAAGCGCGACGCGAATGCCCATGATGTTCCCGATAGACAGTTAGCTTTGCCGTTGGGTCATGCCGCCCACGCCGCCCATGGATTGGGTTTGGCCGCGCCCGTCCTGGGACTGAGTTGATTGGGGCGGCCGAAACTCGGCCGCGAAAAACGTCCGGTGGATCGATTCACCAATGTCGTGGACGGCATCGACCACATGGGTCAACGTTTCATGAAGCCCATCGCGAATCACATCGGAAATCGTCTGCGCGTCCATCCATTCGAGCAACACGCGCAGGAATTGCTCGGGCTCCGTGGCCAGTCGGCCCGGTGCCGAGCCGGCGGCCGCCGCCAGGGCCGATTCGCTTTCCCAGAGGCAACGTCGAACCGCGCGGGGAAACTGATCGTCGAAGATCAGGAACTCCGCGACGGCCGGACCGGGATCAACGGGCAGTGGCCGGGGCTTCTTGTGGAACGGCTCGTACCCGGAACAACTCATCAGGATCGCCATCCAGTGCGCGTTATCCGTCGCGGTCCCAACGTCTTCGAGTCGCGGCAACAGCATGTGATACTTGACGTCCAAAATGCGGGCCGTCTGACTGGTTCGCTCCAGGTAGGTGCCAAGCTTGAAGAACTCCCACGCCTCGCCGTGACTCATCGTCGCGTCGGCGATGCCGTGCAACAGTTGATTGATGCGACGAACCTGGGCATAGAACTCGCTGCGATTCGCAAAGTACACGCTGCGCGAACCGGAGCCCTGCATCCACAGGTGATAGAAGTTCATTCGCTCCCACATCTCGGCCGAGATCACTTCGCGAATGATGCGGGCGTTCTCGCGCGCCCAGGCCAGCGACGAGGCGATGCTGAAGGGATTGTCCCGATCCCAGGTCATGAACTCCTGAATGTTCTCCGCACTCGATTCGTGGTCGTAATCGTGAATCCCGGAGATGATCAACAACGGTCGCCACTGTTGCTCGATCGGCAAGTGGAAATCGAGCAACAGGGTGTGATTGACTTCCAGTACCCGGGCCGCGTTCTCCGCCCGCTCCAGATAGCGCGCCATCCAAAAACAATGTTCGGCGACCCGCGAGATCATTGGTTATCGCCCATTTTCCAGCACCCACGTATCCTTGCTGCCGCCGCCCTGACTACTGTTCACGACGAGCGAACCCTTCGTTAGGGCTGTTCTCGTCAACCCGCCGGGCAGCACCCAGGTCGAGCGCCCCGAGATGATATAGGGTCGCAGATCGACATGGCGCGGAGCAACCCCTTCTTCCGTCCAAGTCGGGCAAGTGCTCAGCGTTACAACCGGTTGTGCGATGTAGTTGCGGGGATTGGCGCGAATCTTGGCCGCGAATTCGGTCCGTTGGTCGGCCGTGCTCGCCGGGCCCATCAACATGCCATAGCCACCGGATTCATTCACTGCCTTGACCACAAGTTCCGGAAGGTGTTCGAGTGTATATTGACGATCGTCCGAGCGGGCGCAGATGTACGTCGGCACGTTCTTGAGCAGTGGTTCCTCGGACAGGTAGAAACGAATCATGTCCTCGACGTACGGATAGACGGCCTTGTCATCGGCCACCCCGGTGCCGACCGAGTTCGCGAGCGTCACGTTGCCGGCCCGGTAGGCGCGGAACAGCCCCGGTACGCCGAGCATGCTATCGGGCCGAAACGTCTCGGGGTCGAGGAAGTCGTCGTCGAGCCGGCGATAGATCACATCGACCCGTTGCGGCCCACGCGTCGTTCGCAGATAGACCACCTCTTCGTGAACGAACAGATCGTTGCCGAACACCAGTTCGATACCCATGTGCCGGGCCAGGAAGCTGTGTTCGAAGTACGCCGAGTTGAACTGACCGGGCGACAGCACGACCACGCAGGGCGGTGTCGAAGCGCCGTCGGGTGCGACGGACGCGAGCGCCTCGCGCAGTCGATGGGGGTAGTCTTCGACTCGGCGAACGCGGATGTCCGCGAACAGGTGCGGGAACACCTTCTTCATGACCGCCCGATTCTCGAGCACGTAGCTCACGCCGCTCGGCGTCCGGCCATTGTCTTCGAGCACCAGGAACTGCCCGTCCGCATCGCGAATCAGGTCGGTCCCGCAAATGTGAATGTAGACCCCGCCCGGCGGCCGAAAGCCGATCATCTCCTTGCGATAGCCCTGCGAACCCAGCACGAGGTCGGCCGGGACGACGCCTTCCTTCAGGATTCGCTGATCGTGATAAACATCGTCCAGAAACAGGTTCAAGGCGTTAATCCGCTGAACCAGTCCGGCTTCGAGGACGTTCCACTCCCTGGAGGGAATCGTGCGCGGGATCAGGTCGAACGGGAAGATCTTCTCGACGCCCCGGCGATCGGTGTAGACGCTGAACGTGATGCCTTGATTAACGAACGACATGTCGGCGCTGGCCCGGCGGTCCTGGAACTCGGGCACGTGCAACTTCCCGAGTCGATCGACGAGCGGCGCGCAATGCGTGTGCGGGCTACCGGCGCGATCGAACAGTTCGTCCCAGGCCGTCTTGTGGGCGCCATAGCCATCGAAGAGGGGCTTGTTCGGTTGTTGCGTCCCGAGGCCGGGCATGTGGACCTCCCGTGCCAAACGAATGGGCGTCGAACGCTCACATACTAG
>JANLUE010000892.1:0-4179 GCA_031363325.1 Gemmataceae bacterium | reverse complement strand
GACCGGGTTCCGGCTCGCCCTCGGTGGGGCTCAGCAGCTGTTTGGCGAACGGCCCGATCTCACGGTGCTCGGCAAGATCGTTGGCGGCGGGTATCCAGTCGGGGCCTATGGAGGTCGGGCGGACATCATGGGGAAGGTCATGCCGGCTGGGCCGGTTTTCCAGGCGGGCACGCTCTCGGGCAATCCGGTCGCCATGGCGGCCGGCATCGCCACGCTCCGGGAGCTTCGGGACAACCCGCCCTACGAACGACTCAACCAACTGAGTGCCGCGATCGAGGCGGGGCTGACGGCGGCCGCCCGGTCGGCGAAGGTGCCGCACACCTTCAATCGGGTCGGCAGCATGTGGACGATGTTCTTCACGCCGAGCCCGGTCACGGACCTCGAATCCGCCAAGACGAGCGATACGACCCGGTTCGGCCAGTTCTTCTGGCGTATGATGGACCGAGGAGTCTATTTACCGTGCAGCCAGTTCGAGGCGGCGTTCACTTCGGCGGCCCATTCCGAGGCGGACATCGCGGCGACGATTGGAGCGGCCGAAGAGGCGCTATCGGGCTTGCCCTCCTAACCCGAACCCCCAAACGTATCGCGGATCGGCCGACCACTTGACAGTTCTGCTCGGCGCGAAGTAGAGTGTGTGAGTTACACACTGCTCGACTCGCGTCCCGTCCCGGGCGGCGGAAGCGGTCTGTACTCAGCCGGCCACGGCCAGGAGCGTCCAGGCGTGAAGGCCATCATCTCCGACATCCACGGCAATCTGGAAGGGCTCCAAGCCGTTCTGGAGGACATTTCGCGCCAGAACGTGGATGAAGGCATCTACTGCTTGGGGGACGTGATTGGTTACGGCCCGAACCCACGCGAGTGCATCGACCTCGTGATGGACTGCAAGCTCGTCCTACTTGGCAACCACGACCAGGGGGCTCTGTTCGACCCCGATGGGTTCAATCCGGCCGCCGAACGGGCGATCATGTGGACCCGCGATCAACTCGAACAGCCGGCCGAGGCCCGCCAGATTCGCGAGAAGCGTTGGGAGTTCCTGGCCGATCGCCCCCGCTCGTTCCGCGAGAACGGGACGCTCTACGTTCACGGCTCCGCCCGCAACCCGCTCAACGAATACGTCTTCCCGGAAGACATCTACAACCAGCGGAAGATGGAGAAAATCTTCACGCTGGTCGAACGCTACTGTTTCCAGGGCCACACGCACGTTCCGGGCATCTTCACCGAGAACCTGCAGTTCCTGACGCCCGACGACGTCAATTTCCATTACAAACTGGACGGCAAGAAGACGCTTTGCAACGTCGGATCCGTCGGTCAGCCACGCGACCAGGACCCGCGCGGGTGCTACGTGCTGTACGATGGCGAATCGATCCGCTATCGGCGAGTCGAATACGATTTCGAAGTGACCATCCGCAAGATTTACGACATCCCCGACCTCGACAACTTCCTCGGCGATCGACTTCGGGAAGGTCGGTGACATCTTTGCCGGTCGTCGTTCCCCTTCTCCGTTTCTTCCGAGGGCGGGAACTCGAAGTCTCAGTGGGTTCGACTATGCTCCGCGTCTTCGCGGTCCTCATTGCGATTCCGGTCCTCGCCGCCGATCCAGGGCCGCCTGGAGGTCGCAAGGTTCAATTCACCAGCAAGCCGTTGCCGCCGGCCGAACTGGCCAAGGTCCTGAAACAGCAAACGGGGACCGACGTTGAAGTATCGAGCCTGGACTCCACCAAGCTCCTTCCGGCGAACTTCGACAAGGTCGATTTCTGGACCGCCCTCGAAAGCATCGCGAGTTCGGCCGACGCTCGCATCGTGACGACCGGCGGCAAGATCGCCCTCAAGCCGGGTCGATCGAAGTCGCCGAGTTATGTCGCCGGGCCGTTTCGGTTCACGGCCAACGATGTGCAGATCCGCGGTGATGTCGAGACGGGGGCCTCGAGCTATTCGCTCTCGCTCGACGTGGCCTGGGAACCTTGGCTGAACGCGTATCGCATTGATGCCGTCCCGAAGATTACGAAGGCCGTCGACGATACGGGCAAAGTGCTTGCCGTCGGCCAGGGCGGGGCGCGAACGTTCACGTCCGGGATCGCGAGTTCACTCACCATTCACCCGCAAGGCGTAACGCGCGCGGCGAAGTCCGTTTCCCTGACCGGCACGATCCGATTGACGATCGCCGACGAATTGCTGACGTTCTCGATGCCGTTGAGCGACAAGCTCTCGCCCGCGCAGAAAGGCGTTTCGATCGGGCTCGTGAAGCATGGCCCGGACGGGGACGACTGGATCGCGGAAATTGAACTCCACTATCCGAAAAGCGAAGTCGTCTGGGAGAGTTACGAGTATTACTGGGTGCAATTGAACCCGCTGAAACTCGTTCCGCCCAAGGGCGAGCCGATCGAATTGAAGCACGAGCAAACCGATCGGTTCATTCGCTACAAGGCCAAGGGCCAAGCCAAGGCGATCGGCAACGCGGCCGGCTGGAAGCTCGACTATCGCACGCCGGGCCCGATGCGGGAGATCGTCGTGCCGTTCGAGTTGAAGGCGATCGCGTTGCCCTAACCCCCGGGATTCGCCGATGGCCTTCGCGCTCGCCTGGTGCCTCGCCGCACTGCCAACCTCGCAGGACTTCGACAAACGAATCGCGGCGGCGCTCAAAGCCTGGGACGTGCCGGGTGTCTCGGTCGCCATCGTGACCCCCGAACGCGTCATTTACTTGAAGGGGCATGGCGTCGCGAAGTTGGGCGGGCCGGCCGTTTCACCGGCCACTGTGTTTCCGCTTGCGTCGTGTTCGAAAGCGTTCACTACCGCCCTGATGGCCAAGCTCGTCGACGAAGGGAAGTTGCACTGGGACGACCCGGTTCGCAAGCACCTCCCGGAGTTTCGCCTGTCCGATCCGGCGGCCGATTCGCTGGTCACGCTCCGCGACCTCGTCTCGCATCGAACCGGTGTCGCTTCGCACGATTTGCTCTGGTACCGGGCCACGTGGTCGCAGGCCGAGATGATCCGTCGCGTCGGCCATCTGCCACTGTCCAGGCCCTTTCGAACGGAGCTGCAATATCAGAGCGTGATGTTCATCGCGGCCGGCGAAGCGTCGGCCAGGGCTGGCGAAAAGCCTTGGGCGGATTTGCTGCGCGATCGAATCCTGAAGCCGCTTGGCATGAAAGACGTCGCCCTGACCACGACCGAAGCGGAGAAGCGAATCGATCGATCGGCGGGACACAAGGCCGATTCGACGGGTAAACTCGTGCCTGTTCCGTGGTACCCGCAGCCCGAACCGAACGCGGCCGGCTCCGTTCACGCCAGCGCTCGCGACCTCGTGCCGTGGCTTCAGTTTCAATTGACGGGCGGCCGACTCGGCGAGGTCCAAGTCGTTTCCGAGGCGAGCCTTCGCGAGACGCAATCCCCGCAGACGATCGTGCGCCTCGAAGGCTCCGCACGGGCCACGAACCCCGACACGCACCAACTCAGTTATGGACTTGCGTGGGTCGTGCAGGACTATCGGGGGCGGCTCGTCGTTCAACACACCGGGCT
Source organism: Gemmataceae bacterium (assembly GCA_031363325.1). Classification (GTDB taxonomy): domain Bacteria; phylum Planctomycetota; class Planctomycetia; order Gemmatales; family Gemmataceae; genus SIAJ01. The sequence continues at coordinate 663 of JANLUE010000892.1, read as the reverse complement.
GATCGATGGCTTCCGGGCGCACATCACGCTCCTGCCCAAGGACGGCTACGCACTGGCGATTCTGGCGAACCGCGAAGGCACCCGACTCAACCTGGCCTTGAGCAACACCCTCGTCGACCTTCTGCTCGGCCTGCCGACCAAGGACTGGAACTCCTATCTGCGCGAAGTGATGGACGACGAACGGACCGCCAGTCAATTGCGCGCCCGCCGCGAGGACCTGGCCCGGCAACCGGACCTCGTCGCCAGTGTGCCCGAAGCGAAACTGGCCGGCCTTTACGAGCAAGCGGCCTTTGGCAAAGCGACGATTCGGGCCGACAAGGATGGACTCGTCTGGGAATGGGGGGTCTGGAAACTGAAACTCGAACCGTATGCCGGCAACACGTATCGACTTCGTTCGGACGACGAGCGCCTCGACCGGGCGATGCTCGAATTTCAGATCAAAGACGGAGCGGCGAACGGCTTCCTCCTTCAAGGACTGACGTTCGCGCGGGCCGATCGCTGAGCCGGGAGATAGGATTGCCCGGCCCGCTCTCCTTCCGGGATCAACCCCATGCGACTCTCCGCGATCGTGCTTGTGCTGGCTTCGGCCGGCCTCGTTGCCGCTCAGGACCGAAAGGCTCCGGCGAAAGAAGCCCCCGTCGTCCCACCCCGCGAGGGCAAGAC
>JANLUE010000888.1:0-2211 GCA_031363325.1 Gemmataceae bacterium | reverse complement strand
CGCCGACGCGGGCCCCCGTGTAATACTTGTTGATCAGCTCGAAGACGCGATCGTTCGACCGACTCAGCTTGGGCGAGGCCTTGAGCCATTTTTCCTTGAACGTCGACCAGCCATCGAGTTGGCCGGGCGTACGATTCGCCTGGGCCGTCTGAATCACAAGTTTGAGCAGGGCGGTGACGGCCTTGACCGCATTCGCGCCGAGCGGAGTCGTCGGAGTTCCGCCGGCGCCCGCCCAGGCGTTGTCGCCTTCTTCGTGATCGTGCTTCTCGGAGCCGGCGTAGCGTTTGACGTGTTCGATCGCCCCCGGGTCGCCCGCCGTGACGCCGCCGCGAACGGCATGGCCCGGCGCGAACGAATCTTCGAGCGCGTGGGCCGCGTTGCCGAGCGGTTGCCAGGACACGCCCGCGAACACCATCTGCCCGCGAACCGAAGCAACCGAGCCGGTGCCGAAGCCCTTGGGCGCGACGGTCGCGATTCGCGTGGCGAGTTGCTGGGCCCCCTGGAGGGCGTTCGTGCGAATCCATTCGCAGGCGGCCTCGTAGGCCTCGAAGGGGCTTTGCGAATCGAACTTGCGCATGAAGTGGTGCGACTGACCGAAGTCCGCCCAGTGGCCGAGCGAAAGCACGTCGATGAGGTCGCGCATCACGGCCGCAGTCGGCAGGCCGGCGGCGGACATGCCAATCGCCACGGGGTTGGCCTTCATGTCGTCGGCGAGCGCCTTGACGGCGGTCGCCGTGATCCGAGCGTGGCCCTTGAGCGAACTCATGCGAAGCTCCCGAATTGAATCAGATGTGATGGGGAGATTGTAGCGGAGCGGAGCAACGTTTCATTTGGACACGATTGCGCGGAGCGCGGCGGGAAACCCGAGCCAGGCGGCGTTGTACGATTCTTCGAGCGGGATTGGCACGTGTAAGTCGGGCGTGAGAAAGAGAGGCAGGTCCGGCAATCGATCGCCGACGCCAAGCGGTTCGACGTACGCCACGAACTCGTCACTTGGCTGGGCCACGTACGCGGCCAGAGTCAACGGGCGATCCGTCGTCGGCTCAACGCTCTGTCCAGTCAACTCGCGCCAGACGACCGCGTGCAAGCCACGCGGATCGCGCCGGGTCGGCGGGAAGGGGTCGATGAGTACGAGGTGAACGCCCTGCCGAAGGAGTTGCAAGGACTTGCCGACGAGGTCGTCGAACTCGACTTTCTTCGCTTTATTGCTGGGCGAAACGATCTCGATCACCGAGACGATGCGCCGGTCGCGCGCGTGGCGGATCGCGACCCGTCGACGACCGATGGGTCGACGCTTGCGTGCATGGCCGGCCACCGTGATCGATGCTCGAGGCGGCGCGGCAACGGCCGTCCCGCCCTCGCCATTGGGTTCCAACTCGTCGTCGTCGGCGCGATTGGCGAGCGCGAGCGTGACGAGGTCGGGGACGATTGGCGGTGTCGTATGCTCGGCCATCGCGAAATAGTCGCGCGGGAGCCGGCCGTTGTTGAGAGTGGTTAAGAGGCTCGCAATCCACGAGAGGTGGAACGTGTGATAATCGTTGGGCTCGACTCGCGTCCAATCGTGCATCGGCATCGGTTCACCTCCACGACTGATTGTACCATTCGGGCGGGCGTGGCGGTACAAACGATGTCCAGCCCGTATCAAATGACAGTTGCCGACACGCTCCCACGCGAACGCATCAACGAATTCACCCATGCTGCTTGCCATATTCGTTCTGATCGCGTCGTACCTGATCGGGGCGATCCCGTTTGGGTGGCTCGTCGCTCGGACGCGGGGGGTGGATATCTTCCGGGCCGGGAGCGGCAACATCGGGGCGACGAACGTCGGCCGAGTCCTGGGCAAGAAGTATGGGCTCTTGGTGTTCGCGTTCGACTTCATCAAGGGAGCGGGCCCGGTCCTGGCCGTGGCGTTGTTGCCGGCCGAAGTTCACGATTCGCTCGGCTGGCCGAACGCGCTGCGGGTTGGGAGTGCGTTGGCCGCGTTCCTTGGGCACATGTTTCCGATCTACCTCGGCTTTCGCGGCGGCAAGGGCGTGGCGACCGGGCTCGGGACAATTCTCGTCCTGGTGCCCGGCCCGACAGCGCTCGCCGTCCTGGCGTGCCTCGCGGTCGTGGGGCCGACGCGGATGATCTCGGTCGGCTCGATCACGGCCGTCTTCATGCTCGGTGTGGCCCGAATACTTTCGGTCTCCGATCCGTTCGGCCGCATCT
>JANLUE010000543.1:0-4746 GCA_031363325.1 Gemmataceae bacterium | reverse complement strand
CTTCGCCGAGCCGATTGGGAAGAAGCCTTGCGCGGCCGCCTAACGCACCAACAACGCCAAGCTGTCGAGCGTGAAGCCCCCGAGCGGCTTGAAGTCCCCAGTGGCAGCCAGATCGCGGTGACGTATGAGGAAGGCCGACCGCCAGTGCTCGCGGTTCGCATTCAGGAATTGTTCGGCCTCACTGACACTCCACGACTGGCCGGCGGCCGCGTGAAGGTGTTGCTCCATCTGCTCGCACCAAACTATCGACCCCAACAGGTGACCGACGACCTCTCAAGCTTCTGGGCGAACACGTATCCGACTGTCCGCAAAGAACTCCGGGCCCGCTACCCGAAGCACAGTTGGCCCGACGACCCGTTGACGGCCGAGCCGAGGCGACGGCCGGGGAGGAAATCGTGATCGAACTCGACCGCGCTGGCTTCACTCTGTTGCCTGGCGCCTTCGACCGCGCCGAGTGCGATCGCATTCAGGCCGATTGGGACGCGGCCTGTTCGAGCGATGGTCCCGGCGTGCTGCGCAATTCGGCCGGCGTCGTTTATGGCGCCCGCAACCTGCTCGAATTGTGGCCGGCCGCAGCCCAATTAATGCATCAACCGATGTTGATGGATGCACTTCGCCTTTCCCTGGGCGAATCGTTCGGCCTCGTGCGCGCCTTGTACTTCGACAAGCCGCCCGGCGACTCGTGGGCCTTGCCGTGGCACAAAGATCGGGCGATCGCCGTCCGCGACAATTGTCGGCCGACCGCCGAGTTTCGCCAACCCACGATGAAGTATGGCGTGCCACACCTCGAAGCACCGGCCTGGCTACTTGAGCAAATGCTGACGGCCCGCATCCACCTCGATGCCGTCACGCCCGAAAATGGCCCACTCCGCGTGATCCCCGGCTCCCACCGGGACGGCCGTACTTCGACATCAACCGAGAACGAAGTCCAGGTTCTGTGCGAGCGTGGCGACGTGCTCTTGATTCGGCCCTTGGTGACTCATGCCAGTAGCCACGCGGCCGAGGGCACGACGAACCATCGCCGCATTCTTCATCTCGAATTCAGCCCGATCCGCGAATTGCCGGACGAATTGATGTGGCACGAGTTCTTCGGGCCCGACTCGCGCAGCCATGTCGAGCCTGAATTCTAATGCCCCTCTCCCGTCGGCCTCGGGCCGATTAGCACGGGCTTCAGGAAGTCCGGGTCGACCAGGTACAGGTGCCGTCGCCCCTTCGGAGCGTCCGCGTCGATGATGACCTTGTCGCGGCCTTTCAACACTTCGACCAATACCTCCCAAGCGAGCCGCGATTCGGTCAGGAGCTTGCGTTTCTCGATCGCTTCGCGCCGGGCGGCTTCGGTCGGGTAGAGGGACAACTGGTCGGCCGGCAACTCACTTCGCAAGCGATGCCAGTACAGGAACGAATCGCGACCCGCCTTCGCCGACTCGAGTTTCTCGGCCCGGGCACCGTCCGCGTCGGCCAGTTCCCGGACCGCTTCCTCCTCGGCTTGCTTGCGAACCTGCGTGGCCTGGGCTTCGGCGCGATTAACTTGCTGATCGCGGTTCTGAATCGCCCGGGCCACGTCGTGATACGCGGAGACGACTTCCGTCGGCGGATGCAGATCGTGGACGGTCACCCCTTCAATGCGAACCCCCAGGCCGTCCGGCGCGAGATCGCGAAGCCGCAGGATTAAGCGATCAGTCACGTCCTTTTGCAAAGTCGAACGGCGCGCGGTGAGCAAATCGAGGAACGCCTGGGCGGCGACCTGTTCGCGCAAGACCGCCTCGGCGGCCGAGCGGATCAACGCCTCGGGGTCTTGCACGGCGAAGAGGAATGCGCGCGGATCAGCCACTTGATAGCGCAACGTGGCCGACACTTCGACGAGGTTGCCGTCGCCCGTGGCCATCACCGATTCGTCCGTCAGGCGGACCGGGCCGCCGCCGTGGGCGCTCGACCAGGTCAGGCCATCGCCGCTGCGAAAGCCGATCTCGACGGTGCGAACTTCATTCGGTCGAACGACGCGAACTGTTTCGATCGGCGTCGGCCAACGAACGTGCAAGCCCGGTTCGAGTTCGACGGTCACCCGGCCAAATCGTCGGACAACTCCGACCTCGGCCGGTCCGATTTGCCTCAGGCCGCTGGCCGCGTAGGCCGCAAATCCAAGCAACGCGAGCGTCGCGGTTACCGGCTTCCAACGATGCGTCAGCCAGTGCAAGAGATCGTCGAACCGCAACGTGCCGAGCCACAGGTCGAAGTCCTTGAGTCGGCCGCTCACTGTCAGGTAGGTGCGGTTGGTGCGCGTCCGTTCGAAGCCGAGCAGCCGCATCGAATTGAGCAGAACGGCCAGTGAACCGAGCTGGTGATAGAGCACACCGACGAGCGGGGCTCGTTCGTACCAGTCGGCGCTCGGCGCGAAGATCGGCCAGAGTACGCCGGTCAACAAAATGCCAACGGCGTTCACGCCGAACGCGAACCAGACGATATTTTGGCGGATGACCTTGGTCGTTTCGCGGGCCAGGCGCAGGAGCAAGGGTAGGTGGCGAATCGGGTCGCCCATCGTGACGATGTCGCCGGCCTCGGCTGCGATATCGGTCCCGGACCCGACTACAATCCCGACGTCGGCTGTCGCCAGTGCGGGCGCGTCGTTGATGCCATCGCCGACGAAACAAACTCTCGCGGTCGCGTCCGAGCCACGCAGACGCTCGGCCTTCTGATGCGGTAGCAATTCCGAATGGACCTCCGTGATGTTCAACGCGTCGGCCACGTGTTTCGCCGGGGCCGGCCGATCGCCCGTGAGCATCGCGATCCGCTCGATTCCCGCAAGCCGCAACTCGGCGAGCACGTCGGCCGAATCAACTCGAATGCGATCGCGCGTCCCGATCGCGCCGATCACCTGGTCGGCCCGAGCCACGAGGATCGCCGTCTGCCCGGTTGAATCGAGTTCGGCGAGCGCCATCGTGGCTTCATCCGGAACGGTGAGGCCGCGTTCCTCCAGGAATCGCCGCGTTCCCAGGACGACCGCCTGACCGTCAACTGTCGCGGTGATTCCCCCACCGGGGTGTGCTTGAAAGTCGGCGACGGTCGCTTGCCGAGCTTCACCGGCCGCGACAATGGCCCGGCCGATCGGGTGCTCGCTGCCCGCTTCGGCCGCGGCGGCGAGCCGCAGGAGTTCTTGTTCGTCGATGCCAAACGCCCGCACGTCGCCGAGGGCCAATCGACCCTCGGTCAGCGTGCCGGTTTTGTCGAACGCGAACGCCCGGACACTGGCGAGTTTCTCGAGCGCCGCTCCGCCCTTCACCAGAATGCCCGTTCCCGCAAGTCGCCCGAGGGCCGCGATCACGGCGGCCGGAGTTGCAAGCACAAGCGCACACGGACACGCGACAACCAAAACCGCGAGCGTCGGGTAAGCGCTGACGCGCATGGCCGGCCCGAGGGCGAGCCGTTGTGCGGCCGGCTGGAACGGGCCAATTTGATAGACGACGTTGAACACGAAAACGAGCGCCGCCAGCCCGAGGACGGCCGGCAGGAAGTAGCGGGCCAGTTTGTCCGCTTGGCGCTCGCTGGGGGCCTTGTTTTTCAGGGCCTTCGCGGTCAGTTCGATCACGCGACCGGCGACCGTCTGTTCGTTCACGCGAACCGCTTCGACCGTCAACACGCCGAGTTGATTCACGCTGCCGGCCAACACTTCGTCGCCGGGGCCGCGTTCGGTCGGCGTGCTCTCGCCGGTCAACGGGCTCGTGTCGACGCTCGATTGCCCGTCGATCACGAGGCCATCGACGGGCACCTTCTTGCCCGGCTTCACGCGCACGCGATCGCCGACGCGAACTTCGCTCGTATCGACGGGCACCTCGACGCCATCGCGTACCAACCAACACTTGCGCGGAAAAACTTCGACCAGTTTGCGGATGCCGCGTTGAGTGCGGGCGAAGGTGAACGCTTCGAGGCACTCTCCGACAGGGCGATGAAAACGACTTCGGCCGCGACCAAGGGTTCGTTGATCAGGATCGCCGCGATACAGGCGATCGCGACCGCGAGATCGGCCCCGAGTCGGCCCGCCAACAACGAATCGAGCGCCGAGTAAAGAGTTCGCGCTCCGCCGAGGACGGCCGCGATCAGGGCGAAGCGAAAGCCGAGAAAGTTGAACGACCACGCCCCGACATCCGCCCCGGCCCCGCCGAGGAACGCGGCGATGATCGGCCACAGGTCGCGAAGGATCAGCGCCCCGAGCAAGCCCGTGAACGCGTAGAGCCCGGCATCGGATGGCCGGGCAAACGCTTCGTCGGCGTGCGTGAGTTCGCGATGCATGGGGAGGCGCTTCGGGCGGACCCAACTTGAGTTAGGCGAAAGGCGAAGGACAAACTACCCCCAAGGGATAATGCGATGTGTACTTTGGTCAACTCCAAGATTCCAAGATTTTCGTCCCCTGATGGACGTGCTCATTCGCGCGGTGGGCTGTTCAAGTCGATGGTGCCCAGGTCCTTGCCCACCTCGACCGTCACCCGGATCAGCGTTTTGCCTTCGGAGAACATGCCGTTGAGCAAGTCTCGATTCGTGCCCGGATCGGTGAAATAGACGGCCACCTTGTACTTGCCGGGCGGAATGCCCTTGCTCGTGTTGCCCGGCACGCTGAACGACGAACCGTCCGATTCCAGTACGGCTTGCACGCGCGTCTTCCCGTCTTCCGAAACGAACTCGATCCGCAAGGGATGAATGCCCGGCGGCGTCGGCCCCTTCGCCTTCAACTCGAGCGGCTTGCCGCCCTTGACG
>JANLUE010000537.1:0-2423 GCA_031363325.1 Gemmataceae bacterium | reverse complement strand
CACGAGGTCCGCGGGTTGAACCGCGCTCTGGTGAAGCTTCGCGAGATGGGCATCGAAACGACCGACCTGGTGCCGCTGCCGCGAGTCGCGGGCCGCGAGCCGCCGGTGCGCTTCACGCTCGAGCACGGCGAAGTCCGCAAGGATCTCGCACACCTGCGCGGGCTGGTCTCCGAAATCCGCAGGCTCGGCGAAAAGGGCATGACGGTGACGCGCTTCAAGGGACTCGGCGAAATGGACCCGGAGGAACTCTGGGAAACGACGCTCGACCCGATGAAGCGCACGCTCCTCCAAGTCACCCTGGTCGACGCCCAAAAGGCGAACGACCTGTTCCGCACGCTGATGGGTGAGGAAGTCGAAGAGCGCCGCAACTTCATCTTCGAGAAAGGCATCAACGTGAAAGACGCAATCGACTACGGGGCCTGAGAAAAGTGCGGAGTTTGGAATGCGGAGTGCGGAATCAATGCCGTCGCGTTATGATGGATAGAGCCCGATCCGAGAACAGGCATGGCCACTCTTGAAAGCTTGAAACTGAGCGGCTGGAAGTCAATCCGAGCAATCGACCCGCCGCTCACTTTCGGTCGGCTCAATGTTCTCGTGGGGGCGAATGGGGCGGGCAAGTCGAACTTGCTGAGCTTCTTTCGCTTTCTTGACCGAGTTTTCAATGGATCCATGCACGAGGAAGTAGCGCGGGCTGGCGGGGCCGAGTCGCTTTTGCATCGCGGCCTCAAGCACACAAAACAGATTGCAATAGAACTGACTTGGATTGCCGAAAATAGTGCATTGCAATACCAGTGTGAACTTTTGCCCCGATCTTCCTCGGGCCTTTTCTTGTTTCGAGAGAAAGTTGACGACCGGCGTCCAAGCCAAGTTATTAACCAAGAACCAGCCGCGGTCGCCGTCTCCAATGCGATTTCAGGCTGCCAACTCTATCACTTTCACGATACGACCGGAACGGCTGCAATTCGTCAATCGGTCTATATCGATGACAATCAACGCTTGCGATCGGATGGCGGCAACCTGGCCGCCATACTACACTTATACAAACAGACGCGTCCCGTTGTCTATCGAAGAATTCTCTCGGCCATCTATCAAGTCGCACCGTTCGTCGACGACTTTGTGGTCGATCCCCTTCGGCTCAATCCCAAGCTCGTCCAACTCGATTGGCGCGCCACTGGGTCCGACTATCTGCTCGGGCCACATCAGTTGTCCGATGGCACGCTGCGCATGATCGCGCTGGCAACGCTTTTGCTTCAGCCGGAAACTGACTTGCCGCCATTTCTCGTGCTCGACGAGCCGGAACTTGGGCTCCACCCGGCCGCGCTCGGAGTCTTGGCCGGCCTACTGAAGCACTCGGCCGCACACACCCAGGTCCTCGTCGCGACTCAATCGGCCACACTGCTCAATCACTTTGGCCCGGAAGATGTCATCGTGGTCGATAGCCGAGACGGCGAATCGTCGTTCCGACGCCTGGACCCCGAGCCCTATCGCGCGTGGCTCGATGAATTCGGGCTCGCCGACCTGTGGGAGCGGAACATCATCGGCGGAGGGCCCTACCGATGATTCGCCTGTTCTTCTATGTCGACGGACAGATGCGATCGACTATGGGGCCTGAGAAAAGTACTTGGCCGATTCTCAATCGTCGTCGTCGTTTTTCGGCTTGCCTTTGCCTTCCTTCTCGATGCCGAGCATCTTGTCCATCGCGTCGAGGGCTTTGGTCTCCTCCATGATGGCCCGCATGAGTTGCGGGAACGGCATGTTGCCGAGCTTGACGGCCCGCTTCAACAGGAATGGGATCGGGCTGTGCGGTTCGATCCGTTGGAGCGCTTCCGAGATCACTTCGATCTGTCGGTAGAGGTCATCGCGCGTGTTCATGACCGGAGCCTCCTGAGCCGGGCCGGCGGCCGCTCCCGGAGTTCCAGCCGCGGCGGCGGCCGCTCCCGGCGGGGGCGCATCGCCGATCTTCAGCTTCTTGGCGACGCTATTCACGATGTCCTGAACTTCGGCGAGCGCCGCCCCGATCGTGGCCGAGCCGTTGATCAGGTCGAGATCCAACTCCTTCATCTTCTCGTCGACGACTTTGCCCAGTTGCTCGAGGGCCGGCCGAACTTCCTTCAAGTCCTCCATCAGGACTTTGAACTTCTCGATGTCGGGCGGCTTGAGCGTGCCCACGGCCGCGTCGAACGCGGCCCGCTTGCTCTTCCATTCGACGACGCTGTAGTCTTCGCCGCGGGCCGTGAACAGCGGCACGGCCTTGAGCGCGAACGGGAAGCGAATGCGATTGTTGGCGTCGTTCAACCAAAGGAGCGGCCCGCCGCGAACCTCGACCACCGATTCGCCATCGCCGGGCACGGGTCGAATTCGGTCCCAGCACTCGCCGATCAGCCGGGCCATCAGCGTCAAGCCATCGCGGAGGCCGACGAACC
>JANLUE010000531.1:0-1583 GCA_031363325.1 Gemmataceae bacterium | reverse complement strand
CAGTTTTCGTCGTTCGCCCGGTCGATGGTGCGACGGAGCGCGGCCAGGTTGTTCTGATAGGGATACTGGTCGCGAAATGGGTGCGGGCCCGACTCGATTCGCTTCACGATCTCCGGCACGACGTGATTGTTGCCCAGGGCCGCGAACACCACATCAAGGCAACTCGGCACCCGCCGCTCCAGGAGTGCGCCCTGGAATCCGGGGAGAATCGTTTTCGAAGTCACCCAACTATCGAACGCGAACTTCTGACCGAGGAACGTAAACGAACGCGGCAATACATCCACCCATTCGCCGCTGCTGGTGATGTTCTGCTTGCCAACGTTTGATTCGCTGATGGCCTTCATCAAGGCATCGAGGTTTTCGTTCGTCCGAATGTCCCCGGGGCTCCGGAAGCCCGCACCGGTCACGACCGGGGCCAGTTCGTCGAACGTGGCCGAGTCGGTTCGGCCCACGAAGGTCTGGATCATGCGGTCGAAGTGTCGCCAGGTTTCTTCCTGCCCCGATCGTCGCAACAGGTCGCCGAGCACGACGGCCGTTCCAAGTTGACGAATCGTGGACAGCCTCGACTTGGAATCGGGCTCGCTCGCGATGCGAAAGTCGATTCGCCCGCACCACATCATGGCCCGGAAATAGCGCCGAAGGTTCTCGTCCTTTTCGTAATGCCCGCGCGGCTTGAACTGGCTAAAGTCAATCTCGCGATCGAGCTTCTCGTCGAACAATTTGTGTGGTTCGATGCCCAACCGAGCGACGGCCTCGAGCGTACTCGTCACCCGCGCATCCTGGCCGAGCTTTGTTGGCACGAGCCGGCCATTCAGCAGGCTGCGGGCGACGGCCAGGTAATAGTCCGCGTCGGCGAGCGACCTCTCCAACACGCCACTTCCGTATTCGGCCTTGGCCGTGGGCACCGCGTCGTGCATCGCCGATAGCAAGGAGTTGAGCGTTGTCGTGAGATAGGTCAGTTCCATTTCTTCGAGCATCGCGTCGTAGCTGCGATGCCAGGCGTGCAGGATTGAATCGCTGGTGACGAAGACGGGCAGGTCGCGGTTGTAGATCGAGTAATACAGGTCGCCGAACGACGCCCCGCCCAGCCGCTCGGTGACGACGAAACCATTTTGTTTGAACTTGCCGAGTTCGTCAGCCGTCAAACGAAAGCCCGGCAGCGTGATTTGCCGCGTGCCAACGTTCTTCACGACCGATTCGACGTTGATCCGGTCGAAGAACCTGGCCGTCGTCGGGTCCCACGACAGGCCGGCGCGGTCGCTCGGCGGCCGGAATTGCCTGGCGAACTGCCCCGGCGAACTGACGCCGCCCGCCCGCAGTTCTTCTTCATAGGTGGCCGCCAACCCATGCGAGTCGAGCCCGATCCGAGCGGCCGCGTCCGGCGATCGATTGAAGCAAAGGAAGCCGATGAGAACGAGCCCGACGAAGCCGGCGTAAATCCCGGCGCGACGATCGGTCATGATGTGGCCCCCGCGAATGGACTCTCGTTTCGCCAAAGTCGCCTTTCGCTCCGCGAGAGGACGTTGCTGATGGAAACCATCGAACTCGCTCGGGAACGTAAGCCGTTCTTTCGCGGAGCGAAA
>JANLUE010000727.1:0-6672 GCA_031363325.1 Gemmataceae bacterium | reverse complement strand
TTGCTTTCGTCGTCGGTCATGATCGCCGCTTGCTTGACGGCGGACAGGAAGTCGTTGACGATCAGGGGGACCTTGGCCGATGTCTTCTTCGGGATGACGTCGCGGTACGGCGGGAAGCGACCTTCGACGAGCCGGCTGTAGATGACAGCCCGTTCCGTTCGAAAGAGTGCGTCGTTCGATCGCAGTGAAACCTGGACTGGTTGGCTCGCGTCGCCGTCGCCGAGGATCCGTTCGAGCAAGCTCATGGCCTTCGGTGGCACGAGGTGCGATTGCGGCTTGCCTTCGCCTTTACCCTGCACGATGCCGACCCCGCTCGCGACGGCCAGACGTTTGCCGTCCGTGGCCACGAGCTTCGCCGTCTTGTCGTCGAGGTCCCAGAGCACGCCACGCATCGCGTACTTGCCTTCGTCCTTGGCCGCGGCGAACACGGTTCGGCGAATCATCCGCTGCAAATCGCCGGCGGCCAGTTCGTGATACTTCTCGCCCGCGACGAAGTCCGCGATGTCCGCGAACGACGCCGGGTCGTCGCCCGGCATCTCGTATTCGCTCACCGAGGTATGGACCTTCGAGCGTCGCGTGTCGGCATCGAGCCGCACCTCGGTGTCGCTCGACTCGCGGAGGATCGACGTGAGCTTACTCACGGGCAGGATTGCCTGACCCGGTTCCTCGACGTGCACGCCACGCAGTTCGTAGCGGATGCCGACTTCGAGGTCGGTGGCCATGAGCGTCAGTCGATCGGCCTCGGCGATCGCTTTGACATTCTGGTAAACGGGCATGGTCGTCCGGGCCGGGACGGCCACACCGACGATCTGGCAAGCACTGAGCAATCCGTCCCGTTGGCAAGTGACGATCATGATGCGCGTCCTGAGGGGAGTCTGAAGAGTAAGAAACTCTCCTATAGATTTCTAAAGAGGTAGTAGTAAGGTGGCGCGTCAATTGGTCAGAATCGTGCGGAATGTGTTGAGATTTCTCGGCATCCGGCGTGAATCGGTGGAGGCCTTGGTTGTGGATAAGCCGTCGCGAAGCTGGCGCGCCCGTGTCTGCCCAGGGCGCGCGATGTCGGTCGAGTTCTCTCGAACGACGGGGACCCCGAGTACCTGCCGGTCGCGGACAGCCGCTTGCCCGACCGGTGCCGGCTTATCCACGGTGGAACTGTCACCAGCTGAGCGGACGAAAGCGTTTGTTAGCCGCGAGGCGGAGGCATTGCGAAGCCGAGCGCGTCACCTCGCGAATATCCGTGTGAAACGTCGCGTGACGCGCTCGGCTTCGCCTCGCGGCTAACCCGAATCGGATGCTCACCCCCAATACGCCCAGTTCAAGATCTCCTGTGTCGCCGTACTCGAGCCGGTCGAACCCGTGAAGCCGACGAACGCGGTGTTGCCGCCAACCAGGGTCGGGATGTCCACTGTGTACGATCGCGTCACGGCGACGCCCGTCTCCAAGTCGCGGAGGGTCAACCACAGCGTTCCACCGCCATATGCCAGGCTTGCCCGGAAGGCGTGGCCCGAGTTCAGGTCGAGGCCGGCCGCCGTCAGGTCCGTGCCACCCCCGGTCGGGGCGATGCCGTTCGTGTACAGGCCCGTCGTGTTGGCACCAAAGCCAAACAGGTCGAACGTGACGGCCACGCTGTTGCCGATGCCTTCGTAGCCCAGTGAATCGCCCGTCGCGCCGAGGGCCATGGCCGAGCCGCCCTGAATCACGAACGCGAACCCGTCGGCCACGGCGCTCGTTAGGCGGAAATCGAATGACGTGGCGAAACTGGCCGCGTTCACTCGATTCGTCGAGAAGGCGCTGCCGGCCTGATTGATGTCGCCATCCGTCAGTTGCAACGTTGTGCCAACGACGTCTGCGATTCCGCTTGTTGTTAGGCCAGTCAGTCCGTTGAAGCCGTTGCCGAAGTTCAGGGTTGGCAAATCGCGAACGCTCGTCGGTGGGCCGTAGCTCGTTGGCACGAAAGTCGGGCTCGGGGTCAGCAGGATTCGATCGACGACCGCGCCGTCCTCGCGCATCCAGAGGTTGACGCTGTGTAGCCCCGGCGTCGGCACGAAGATCGTGGCGTAGGGCCCGTCCACGGTTCGACGCGTCCAGCTATAGTTGGCGGTCAGGCCGGTGACGCGATCGGCCAAAGTCTGAGCGGCACCGTCGAGGCCGATATGGACGCTATCGTCGGCCGTCGTCGCGCCTCGACCACGGACCCAGAGGTAGTGCGTGCCGGCCCGGTCGAAGTTGACTTGGTAATCGAGGCGCGGGCTGTTCGTCAGGTAATCGGTATCGCGAGTGGCTCCCGTGTTAGCCAACGCCGCCATCGCGCCGGTTCCGGTGAACCCGGCAACACCGGCCCACTCGCTCCAAGTCTTGCCGGCCGCAGCCGTTGCACGATCAAAGTCTTCCGCCTCGATCGTGACCAATCCGGTAGCCGACTGGCGATAGGCACGCGGGCCGACCGGCGTCGCGTGGAACAGATTGGCGGCCGGGATCACCTGCTTGGCGATCCCCGGCCCGGCCCACGACACAACGAGGCCCGCATTGCCGACGTTCTCGAAGTAGTCGACCCGCACGTCGTGAAAACCGGCGGTCAACGTGATCGGGGCGGACTTCTCGGTGAATCCGTGTCGCCCATCGTGGTCGATCAGGAGTTGCCCATCGAGCCAGACCCGCGATCCTTCGTCCGACTTCACGAACAGGTTGTAGTCGCCCGCCGAATTGACCTGGAGCTGGCCGGTGTGCCGCACGGCGAACCGGTCGGCGAAGCGTGTGTCCAACAGCCGCCAGGCACTCGCCGTGAGGGCGTAGTTGATTTGCGAATCGGTTCGCCTCACGGTCGGCGTTTGACCGGTGAGATCGGGAAGCGTCGTTAGGCTCGTCGAGAAGTCGTAGAACTCGGCCGTCAGTCCGGGTGCGTAAAGGGCCGGGAGGTAGTTCGCGGTCAGCGTCGAATCAATTGCTGGCGTATCGATCGAGTGCGAAGCGGCCCCGCCATCCGACCAGGTTAGGAAGTTGTATGGAGTGCCGTTCACCGTGACGGTCGTCGGAGCCTGGATCGTATGGGGAATTCCGACGACGCTTTCGATTGGTGCCGTGACGGGTTGGCCGTCGATCGTCAGAGCGACTCCCGCCGGGTTGCTCGCCAGGGTGAGGAACGATTTCACCGGGGCAACATCGCGGAACGTGGTGAACGTGGCGCCGTTGGAATCGGTCACGGTCAGGACGATGCGATAGAACTGGTCCGGGTCCGGTTCGTAGAAGTTGGCGACGAAGGAACTCGACGTGACGCCGGTGAACTCGGCCACGTGCGGATGGAAGTGCGAATCGTGGGCGAAATCGACGCGCCAGGTACAGGCACTTCCCGGTAGCGTACCGTCTTCGGGGTCGTTTGCTGTGGCCGAGAAGTTGATCGTTTGGCCGTAGGTGTACGTCGCTGGTGCGGTGATGCTCGCGGTCGGATAACGGTTGACTGTCAAGTTAGCCGCATCGCTGGTTGTCGAGCCAACGGAGTTCGTGATGACAACCCGATACGACCCGGCGTCTGTCAGTGTAGTCGCGGCGAGCAGATAGTTCGCGGTCGTTTCGCCGGCGAGGTCGTTCCACATCGCGCCATCGAATTTCTGCCACTGATACGACAGGGGTGCCGCCCCGGCGGCGATCACCGAGAAGGCGGCCGGGTTGCCCAGATTGACCGTTTTGCTCGATGCTTGTTGCGAAATCGACGGGGCCTGGCCGGCGATGTTCACGCTGAGTGTGGCCGCGTCGCTCGTCGCGGTGCCGGCCGAATTGGTCGCGATCGCCCGATACTGACCCGCATCCGAGGCGAGCGCCGAGTTGATCGAGAACGTCGCGCTCGTCGCGCCAATGACATCCGTCCACGCCGCGTTGATGAACTTCTGCCACTGATACGTCAGGTTCGCACCGGACGCCGCGACCGTTAGGCTGGCGGCAAGTCCGATGCCGACCGTCGTATCGGCGGGTTGTTGTGTAATGATTGGGGCCGCGAACGAAATGCGATAGATTTTCCCCGGGCCGCCACGCGCCAGATAATACAGGTTGCCCGCCGAATCGACTTTCAGATCGACCGGTGCTCCGGTCGTGAGGTTGGTCGCGAATCCGGTCGACTTGTCCGGGACTGCGTTCGTGCCGGGGTTGGCCGGGTCGAACACGCGGATGAAGCCCGCGCCGTAGTCGGAGAAGAAGTACTTGCCTGCGTAGGCCGCGCCGAATGGGCCGTTCGCCGGATAGAACGCCCCGCCCGTGATTGCGACTCCCGCCGGCGTCGGGGCCGAGTTGGAATGGTCGTAGGCCATCGCCGGATCTCGGTAGTTGGTCCAATTCGGCGGGGTACTCTCGAAGCCTTCCCAGAGTGGGCTGGAACTGCCGGCCCAGCCGTAGTTCGCGGCCGATTCGCCGCGATTGATCTCTTCCCACGAACCCTCGCCGACATCGTTGATGAACATCGTCCCGTCGGTCGGGCTGAACGCGAACGTGTACGGATTGCGGAGCCCGAGCGCGTAGATCGAACCGCGCCAGTTGGTCGCGCTGCCGTTGTAATATGGGTTGTCCGTGGAGTTCGTGCCATCGGCGTTCAGCCGCAATATCTTGCCAAACGGCGTCGTGAGCAATTGCGAAACGTGTTGCGATTGGGGCGTGGTGTCGTAGTTGTGATCTCCCACCGCGACGTAGAGCTTGCCATCGGGGCCGAAGTGGATCGCCCCGCCATTATGGTTCGTGTTGCCGTCCTCGGCTTCCGGCGGCAAGTCGCGCAGGATTTGTTCGCTGCCGAGCGTGGGCGTATCGGTCCCTGCGCCGGTCACAGTGAAGCGACTGAGTCGGTTGTTTGACGGGTCGGCCCCGTTGGCCGGCTCGGTGTAATACAGATTGATGAAGTCCGCGTTCGGCCCGGTGCCGTCGTATTGCGGGTCGAACGCGATCCCGAGCAAGCCGCGTTCGCCATTGGCGTCGACGCTCAGGGTGATCGCCGTGTGGGCCGAGCCGTCGGCGCGAATCAGCCGAACCGCCCCGGTCTGTTGCAACGCCCAAAGTTCACCCGTCGGCGAGAACTCGATGGCCGTCGGGCTCGACAGATTGACGTTCGTGGTGACGAGTGTTTCGGTGAACCCGGCGGGCAGATTCGTGGGCGTGCGGCGATCTTCGAGCGTTTGCAGTGCGAGGCGCGTCCGAGTCATGGAACTGGTCCCGTAAGAATTGCCGGCCCGCGGACGATGCGGGAAAAGAAGGGATCCGCCCGGTGGATGGGAAAGAGGACCGGAGGTGAGAATAGAGTATCGCGCGGCCGACGCTCAGTCAAATGGCGCCAATATCAAGGCTGATTCGGAAACACAATCATCTTCAAGGCCGAATTGCGTGGCGAATCGACGCTCAATCTGCAAGATTGGCAATTAAAGTTGTCGAATTCGATGAGTACAGCACTTTACTCCTGAACTCCGAGTCGAACACGATCGGTCTCTTCGCGACGAACAGGCGATTTCGTTCGAAGCGGATTCCGTCGACGATTCGGTCACGCGACGTACATGCCTTCCCATACTTCGACCCAGCGATAACTGCCGGACTCTTTGCGCGAGTCGAGAACTCGGTCGATCTCGAATTGTTCCAACAAGAGTGCCGGCATGATCCGTCCCTCAAAACTGCCCCAGGAATCGCACGTCGTTCTTCCAGAACTGGCGGATGTCGTCGATGGCGTGCTTGAGCATCGTGATGCGTTGCGGGCCCATGCCGAACGCGAAGCCGCTCACGGAGTCGGGGTCGTAGCCGCCGTTCCGCAGGACGGTGGGGTGCACCATCCCCGCCCCCATGATTTCGAGCCACCCGGTTCCTTTTGTCAATCGATCCGCGTTTGGATCTTCCTTCGGCCAGTCGATGTCCACTTCGATCGACGGCTCCGTGAACGGGAAATAGCTCGAGCGAATGCGAATTTGGCGTTCCTGGCCGAACAAGCGTCGGGCAAAGGCGGTGATCGTTCCCTTCAGATCGGCCATCGTGACGCTCGGCCCGATCACCAATCCCTCGACTTGCTCGAATTGAATCTCGCTGCGCGTGCTGATCGCTTCGTGCCGGTAGCACATGCCCGGCAGTACGGCGCGGACCGGGTTGGGCGCGAACTGCCGCATCACGTGAATCTGTCCGGGCGACGTGTGCGTTCGAAGCAGTACCCCCGGCGTAGTTGTGTGGAACGTGTCCCACATGTCCCGGGCCGGGTGATGGGGGGGCATGTTCAGCAATTCGAAGTTCGTCTCGTCGTCTTCGACCTCGCGCGATCGAAACACCTGGAACCCCATGTCCGCGAAGATGGCGTAGATCTCGCGCATCACTTTGGTCGCGACGTGCAAACCGCCGGCGGCCACGGGCCGACCCGGCAACGTCACGTCGATCGGGTTCGCCGACAGGCTCGCGATCAGCGCCTCGTCCTTTTCGGCGGCGAGGGCTTGATCGTAGGCGGCCGTCAACGTCTGCTTGGCGCGATTGACCGCTTGTCCGTACGCCGGCCGTTGGTCCTTCGGCAACGTGCCGAGCGCCTTCAGGGCCGCGTTCATCTGCCCCTTGTCGCCGAACCAAGCGGTGTTCCAGGCCCGCAAGGCGGGCTCGTCGGCGCAGGCCCGGAGTTCGTCGAGGGCGCGGGCTTCGAGGTCGGCCAGTTCGGTCAGTTCGGACATGTGCGGTTCT
>JANLUE010000689.1:0-1720 GCA_031363325.1 Gemmataceae bacterium | reverse complement strand
GGCGCTCTTGGCAACGGAGGGTGACTGCCGACGACTGCCGACGACTGCCGACAGTAGCGACCGCGAAGGCGCGCCGCGGCCGGAGCGCAGACGGGGCAAGCGCCAAAATGGGTTCCGGCGGCCATTCGGGGGTGCTACCGTGTGTGTGCTGCACCGTGGAGGGACCCAGATGAGTAGCTGCGGCCGCGTGGCCAGACTGTCGAATGGAGCGCGCCGCCCGGTTGGCGCAACGCCTTTGCACTCGGTGAGGCGCGAAAAACTTGGGTTCTCAACGTGATTTGGGTTTAAATCGATTGGTGAGCCGACTCCCAAGCTCCCGATGGTCCATCCGGGGCGGATTCGCTTGATTCCGCGCCGCCGGGCGGGTATTGTCCAGATGAGTGATTCTCACGACCGGCCCAGGTCGCCGTCCGGGAGCGGGTCATGTTTTCGCGCCGTGGGTTCCTTCTGTCCAGTGCCGGAGCTCTGGTCGCTCCGGGCCTCGTGTTGGCCCAGTCCGGGTACAACGAACGGGACATCGCCCCCCAGTTGACGGCCAACGACAAGGAAGATGTTTGGACGTTGCACTTCCGCTTCCAGGACCCGCGCATCATCGTCGAGCGCGTGCCCGGCCGCGGGACCAAGATCGTTTGGTACATGATCTACCGGGTCTACAACCTCGACCCGCGCAATGAACCGGTCAAGTTCGTCCCGGACATCGAACTGGTCACCCTCGATCGCCACACCCGCTTCCCGGACGAAATCCTGCCCTCCGTCGAAGAGACGATCAAGGACAAGGAAGACCCGACCAAGCGCTACAAGATCAAGAACTCGGTGACGATCTCGGCCGAGGACATTCCCGTCTCGAAGAAGGACGCGTTCCCTCGGGCCGTCAGTGGCGTGGCGATCTGGACCGGCATCGACGATCCGCTCAACGGCCCGGACGGCAAGCCCCTGCCGCGCACGAACAAGTTCAGCATTTTCATCGCGGGCCTGTCGAACGGCTACACGGAAGAGAAGCCGCCCGATCAACCGGGCATACGGATCATCAAGCGCAAGACGCTGCAACTCGACTTCGAGCGACTCGGCGATGGCGCTTTGACGGAGCCATCGGGCATCCGCTGGACAGGGGCCGCCAGTTGGATCTATCGCGCGTCGACGGACCCGCTGAAGCTGGCCGCCGCGCCGGGCAAGAAGGATCCGACCGTCCTGGCGACTCCGCGACTCGAACCAATCCCGGCGATCCCGGTTCGGCGGGTGAAGGAATAGCTCGATCGGTGAGCGAAGCGGCGTCAGTCGCCCGAAGAACTCGCAAGCGTTCTTCGGGTGGCTGACGCCGCTCCGTCTATCTAGACATTGCCGCTTCGCGTTTCTATCATTCACCGTTCACCGAAAATCGAGGCGATCATGGCACATAAAAAGGGGCAGGGCTCGTCGCGGAACGGTCGCGATTCGAACGCCCAGCGCCGCGGCATCAAGGCCTACGCGGGCGAGTTCGTCACCGCTGGGAGCATCATCGTCCGCCAGTGCGGCACCAAGTTCCACCCGGGCCACAACGTCAAGCGGGCCAAGGACGACACGTTGTTCGCCCTCACCGATGGATTCGTCCTGTTTGACGGCGGCAAGCGACGCGTGAATATTGTCGATGAACGACCCGCCGATCCGAAGCCGGCGTGAGTCGAGGACGCGAAGCCATCGACCCGGGTCGGTGGCTTTCACTTCAGGTGCTTTTTCTCCGCGT
>JANLUE010000660.1:0-6381 GCA_031363325.1 Gemmataceae bacterium | reverse complement strand
ACGGCGACGGATCGTTCCGCCGTCACATCCCCTGGGGCCAGTGGCGGGTCGCGTCGAGCGGCTCGCCGGTTTCGAGCAGGCTCTTCAGGCTCGCCAGGATGAGCGGCCACCCCTCCGAAGCCATGCGGACCGTTTTCGAGTCCGGCGTGTCGTTCTCCTGAATGAAGGTCAGCTTGACCGCGTCGCCGACCGGCTCGAGTTCGTAGCTGACGCGCGACGCACCCTCGTGGCGGATTTCCGGAAACGTCTCGGGGCGCCAGGACAGGACGAGGCGCCGGTGCGGCTCGATTTCGAGGACTTCGCCGGTATGGAGGAGGCGGTTGTCGTGGACCAGCACGCGCCAGGAAGCGCCGGGCGTCCACCCGGACTCCTGCCAGGTCTCGACCCAAAAACGGCGGGTGAATTCAGGGTCAATCAGGGCCCGCCACAGCTTCTCCGGCGTCGTGCGGATGTACGTCACGTAGACGAAGCGCGATTCAGCCATCGGTCTCTCCCTCCAGTTTCTCCTTGAGTTCGGCGAGGATGCGGAGGCGGCCTCGTTCGAACTTGCCGATCCAGCGGTCGGCGATTTCGTGGATCGGCACCGGGTTCAGGTAGTGGAGCTTCTCGCGGCCCCGCCAGATGACGACCACGAGGTTCGCTTCCTCCAGTACGGCCAGATGCTTGGTCACGGCCTGCCGTGTCGTGTCCAAGTGGGAGCAAAGTTGCCCGAGCGTCTGCCCGTTGTCCACGCGCAGCCGGTCCAGCAACTCGCGCCGGCTGGCGTCGGCCAGCGCCTTGAACAACTTGTCCACTTCGGAATCCACACCCCGATTATGCAGCCATTTGGTTGCATGTCAAGGCCGTGTCGTTGCGCGCTTGGGAAAAGTCTCGGACATTCGGCGGAGTCGCTCGACGTTCTCCGAACTTCGACCGGCCACCGCGTGGAGGTTGCGATCGTACAATCAACCACGCTCACCCCGCGAAGTCCAAGAAATGTCGCGCGACTTGATTCTCGGCACGGCCGGCCACATCGACCACGGCAAGACGTCCCTCGTCAAGGCGTTGACGGGGGTCGATTGCGATCGGCTGCCGGAAGAGAAGGCACGCGGGATCACGATCGACATTGGTTTCGCACGGCTCGAACTTGGCGACTATCGGCTCGGCATCGTCGATTGTCCCGGTCACGAGCGGTTCATCAAGAACATGCTCGCCGGCGCGACCGGGATCGACCTCGCGTTGCTCATCGTGGCGGCCGACGATTCGGTCATGCCGCAAACCCGCGAGCATCTCGATATTTTGCGACTCCTGGGCTTGAAGCACGGCGTCATCGCCTTGACCAAGGCCGACCTCGTCGACGAGACGACGCGCGAAGTCGCGATCCTCGACATTCGCGACCTGGTGAAGGACACGTTTCTGGCCGACGCGCCGATCGTACCGACCTCGACCGTGACCGGGCTTGGCCTCGACGAATTGAAGCAGGCGATCGCGACGGCCTGCGGTCATGTGACGCGAACGGAACAGGCCGAGTGGTTCCGCCTCGCCATCGATCGCTCGTTCGTCGTGCAGGGACACGGGACGGTCGTGACCGGTTCAGTCACTTCGGGGTCGGTCGCGGTGGGCGAGGAACTCGACTGGCAGCCGCGCGGCGAAATCGTCCGCGTGCGGTCGTTGCACAATCACGATGCCCCGGTCGAGCGCGTGCTGCATGGGCAACGTGCCGCGATCAACCTGGCTGGCGTGCCGCACGAGCGGGTCGTTCGCGGCCAGGAACTGGCGACGCCCGGCTACCTCGTCCCGAGCAAGGTGCTCACGGTTCGCTTACAGACCTTGCCGGGCAATCGTCGGCCGATCAAGCATCGGGTCGAAGTTCGCGTACACGTTGGGACGGCCGAGGTCATGGGCTCGGTCTCGCTGCTCGATTGCGATCAGGCCGACCCTGGGCAATGGGCGCTCGCCCAGTTCTTCCTCGAAGAACCGATCACGGCCACCTGGGGTCAACCGTTTGTCGTGCGTGATTCCTCAGCGGAACACACCCTGGGCGGCGGGCAAGTGCTGCAACCGGTCGCGGGCAAGGTTCGTCGCCGCCACATCGAAGTGCTCGAACGGGTCGAGAAATTGTGGAGCACGGACGCCGCGGTTCGAGCCGAGGTTGTCGCGTGGTTCGGCAGCACGGCCGGCGCGACCGTGGCGGACTTCGTGCGTGGCGCGGGCATTGGGCCGAGCCAGGTCGCGGGTGTCGTCGAACAACTTCAGGCGAACGGCAAGGTAGTCGAAGTGTCGGCGGGCTCGCGGAGAGTCGTCTTGCACGCCGATCGCGTCGTCGAGATCGAAGGTCGATTGATGGAAGTACTGGCGGGGCTGCACGGGCAAAACCCCCTGGTCACGACGCACGATCGGCCGAGCGTCGTCTCGCACCTGAGCTACCTCGGCGATGAGGCGCTGGTTCAAGGGATCGTTGATCGCCTGCTCAAGTCGAAAAAGCTGGTGGGCGACGCGCGGCGAATCGCGCGGGCCGATTTCAAACCGAAGCTCAGCGCAAATCAACGGAAGCTGAAGGATCAAGTCGTCGAGGCCACGAAGGTGGCCGGCTTTCAACCCCCCGACCCGGCGAGCTTCGCGGCCAAAGCGGGCGGCAACGCGGGTAGCCTAAAGGACATATACGAAGTCGCCGTGGCCGAGGGATTGCTCGTCCGCGTGACCGATGAGATCTATTTGCACGGCGAGGTGGCGGCCGACCTGCGTGGCAAGTTGGCCAGCCGATTCGCCGGTGGGGCGGGGGTTACCGTGGCCGAGATCCGCGACCTGCTCGGTACGACCCGGAAGTACGCCATCCCGTTGTGCGAGTTCCTCGACCGAACCGGCGTGACGCGTCGGGACGGCGACCTGCGCTTCGCGGCCGGCTGAGGGCAGCATGGACATTTCCGCGGCCCGATCACACGAACTCGGCGAAGCGCTCGGCTTGCTGTTCGGCCACAAGCCCGATCAGGCGAGCGAGGCCACGGCCCACGCGTCTCGGATGATCGCGCGGGGCAAACTCGACCCGGCGAGTTTTCTCGTCGCGCGAGTCGACGGTCGCATCATCGGGGCGATATTCTGTCAGCCATTGCCGGGCTCGAGCGCACTGGTTTGGCCGCCGAAAACGATAAACTATAATCCGGAAATTGAAGACTGCCTAACGATGGCGGCGGTGTCCCGGGCCGGAACCGCGAAGCTGATGCAAGCGTTTCTGGGGGCGGACGAAGTTGATCTGGCGGGGCCATTACTCCGGGCGGGGTTTCGGCACGTCACGCGGGTCTTGCAGCTGGCGTACGTCCCGCTAACAGTTCCGAACCCAATTTCCACCCGACTCCTTCTCGTCCCATACTCAAATTGCGACATAGGTGAATATCAGGACACGTTGATCCGTTGTCACGACGAATCGCTTGACTGCCCGGAATTGAATGGTTTGCGAACGACCGAAGAAGTGCTGGCGGGCTATCGAGATAGCGCTCCCGACCCGTCGAAGTGGTGGCTCGCCCGGCTCGACGGAAACCCCGTGGGGATCGTCATTTTCGGCGAGGAAACGCTGGATTTCCTGGGAATTCGGCCCGAATACCGCGGCCGGGGCCTGGGGCGGGAACTCCTGGACCTCGCGATCGGGTTTGGGCAACCATTTTCCCTGATCGTCGATGAACGAAATGGGCCAGCTCTGGGTTTGTATCTGTCAGCTGGCATCCACCCGGTTGGTTCTCGTGAAGTCTTTATCAAACTAATGTGAATTGGTTTGACTATTGCCAATTTCTGGCTTCACGACGATTCCACGGATGCCCTCGCGAAACCCGGAACCAGCTGGTTGCAACTCCGCGTCGCGACAGTTCCCAATACCGAATCGATTTTGCTCTCAATACCAATTTTGCCGGCCCGCTGACTTCCCCTTCCGGGCTCAATGACTAACTTCAGAAGACCGGCCGCCCCAGGATGCGCGCTCGAGGCAATGGAGTCAGCTATCGTGACCATCTCTCCGCCCGTTGGCGCCCAGGCCAGTGGGGTTGACGAACAACTGGCGGCCGCCATCGCCGGGCGGATCAGCGAGCCCCGATACAACCTGTGGTTCCGCGCCCACACCAAGTTCGTGTTCCTCGGCGATGCCCTCGTCGTGGGCGTTCCAAACCTGTACTTCCACGACTGGCTGCAGAAGACGTTCGGCGTCGACGTTCGCAGTGCGGCGGCCGAAGTGCTCGGCTCGGAAGTGGCCGTTCGCTTCGCGATCGACCCCGAATTGTTTCAGGCGCAACGCCAGGCCGAGAAGAAGGCCGACCCCGCGCCCAAGACCGAGCCCCAACTCGAATCCAGCCCACGCCCGCCGAAGCCGAAGCGCCGTTTCCGTTCGCTCGCGGACTTCGTCGTCGGGCCGTGTAATCGCGTGGCCCACGCCTCGGCCCTCAGCGTCGTCGAAGATCCCGGCCTCGGGGCGAACCCGCTCGTGCTCTACGGGCCGACGGGCACCGGCAAGACGCATCTCCTCGAAGGTGTGTACGGCGGGCTGCGCCGGCGCCACCCCGACGCGCGCATCGTGTTCGCGTCGGCCGAAGAGTTCATGAACCGGTTCGTCGCGGCCGTCCATCGCGGCAAGCAAGCGGGCTTTCGCTCGCACTTCCGCGACTGTCACGCGCTGTTGCTCGACGATCTGTCGTTCCTCGCCGGCAAGAAGGCGACGCAGATCGAATTCCTGCATACGTTCGACGCGATCCTGGCCGAAGGTTCGCAGATCGTGTTGACGTGCGATTGCCACCCCCGGCTGGCCGACGACCTCGCGCCGGAACTTGCGGACCGCTTGCTCGGCGGTGCGGTGTGGGGGGTATTACCGCCCGACGCCGATACGCGGCTCGCTCTGTTGCGATCGAAGTCCATGAGTGGGCCGATCTCCGAAGATGTCCTGCAATATCTGGCGACCAACTTGCGCGGCAACGTCCGCGAGCTCGAAGGGGCGTTGCACGCGGTGCGGCACTTCGCCCGCGTGTCGGCCCGGCCGATCACGCGCGACCTGGCCCGCGAAGCACTCGGCGACCTGTTCCGGCACGCGGTGCGGGTGGTTCGCGTGGCCGACATCGATGGGGCGGTCAGCGCGGCGTTGAAATTGCCGGCCGGTTCACTGCGGTCGAAGTCGAAAGCGTGGTCGGTGAGTCACGCCCGGATGCTGGCGATCTACCTGGCCCGGCAACACACGTCGGCCACGTTCGGCGAAATCAGCCTGTACTTCGGGAACAAGTCGCACAGCGCGGCCGTGGCCGCCGAGAAGCGCGTGCGCGGTTGGATCGACCGCAACGAATCGATCAAGGCCGGCGATCGCGAATGGAAAGCGCGCGACCTGCTCGACCGTGTCGAACGCGAGTTGCAAGCGGGGCCGAGGTAAATTGTCGAGCAGCCGCGACCGACGGAAACTCGAAGCCGATGCGGATGGGTTCCACCCTCCTGAACCTCCGCGAACCAGCCGTATAATTCCCGTTGTCCGGAGGTTCCTCATGCCCGGCGACGAACAGGATCCGCGATCGACCGACCAGGCCACCGGGCCGCCGTCGTGGCACCCGCCCGCTCGGACTCCGTCCGCCATTCCGATCGACGAAACCGTTGGCTCGCTCGAGTCGGTTCCGTCGACGCAGGACGCGATCCCGCAACCGCCACCGCGAAAGATCGGCCGGTTCGTCGTTCAGAACACGCTGGGCCGTGGCGGCATGGGGGTCGTTTATCTGGCGCGTGATGCGAGCCTCGGCCGCGATGTCGCCGTGAAGGTCATCCCCAACGGGCCCGACGCCGACCCGACCGACCTCGCCCGATTCCGGGCCGAAGCGTCGACCGTTGCCACGCTCCACCATCCCAACGTCGTCCCGGTCTACGAAGTCGGCGAGACGGACGATGTCGCCTACATGGCGATGGAGTACGTCGCCGGCGGCAACCTGCATCGGCGACTCGTTCGCGAGCCGCTCTCGCCGACCGAGGCCGCCCGGCTCGTCGAGCAACTGGCGCGGGGCATTCACTTCGCGCACGAGCACGGTGTCATTCATCGGGACCTGAAGCCCAGCAATGTCTTGTTGACGCTCGACGACCCGCCCCGGCCGAAGATCGCCGACTTCGGGCTCGCCAAGCGGCTCGATCGGCCTTTGCACCTGACGCAGAGCGGCATGGCCCTCGGCACGCCGAACTACATGGCCCCCGAACAGGCCCGCGGCGAATCGTCGGAGATCGGGCCGCCGGCCGACATCCATGCCCTCGGCGCGATCCTCTACGAGTTGCTCGTCGGCTTCCCGCCGTTCGGCGGGCACAGCCCCATGGAGACAATGCACCAGGTCGTCCACAAACGACCCGTCCCGCCGACCCAATTGCGGAACAGCATTCCGGCGGAACTCGAAGCGATCTGTCTGA
>JANLUE010000655.1:0-3438 GCA_031363325.1 Gemmataceae bacterium | reverse complement strand
GGCGCTGAACGGCGGAGCGGACGAATTCACACAATCATTCCTGGTCACAGTCGATCCGTTGGCCGACGCGCCGATCATCTCGAATGCGACCACCGACGAGGATACGCAATCGACGAACGGCCTCGTGATCGTGGCGAACCTGCTCGATGGCGCGACGGTGACGCACTTCAAAATCACCGGAGTGACGAACGGTTCGTTGTTCCTGGCCGACGGCGCGACGCCGATCGCCACGGGCGACTTCGTCACGTTGGCTCAGGGGAATGCGGGCCTGCGCTTCACGCCGGCCGCCAACTTCAATGGAAGCGCCACGGTCGAGGTTCGTGCCTCGACGAGTGATACGGACTTGGGACTCGGCGGTAGCCCCGCGACGGCGACGATCACCGTGAACCCGGTGAACGACGCCCCGATCGTCGACGCCGCCAACTTCACAGTCAACGAGAACGCGCCGAACGGCACGTCGATCGGATTCGTGAGCGCGTTCGATATCGATGGCGACTCACTCGCGTTCGCGATCGAGTCGGGCAACGCGAACGGGGCCTTCGCGATCGATGCGGCGACCGGCGCGATCACCGTCGCGAACTCGGCCGCGATCGCATCGAGCTTCACGCTCGTCGTCTCGGCCACGGACGGAGTCCTCACCGACTCGGCGACGGTCACGATCGACCTCAACAGTCGGCCAACGACATCAGGCATCGTCGACCAGACACTCGCGGAGGATTCGACGGGGCTGAACATCGACCTCGGGGCCGGCTTCGCCGACCTCGAGACGCCCGTCGCGGGCCTAACGTTCACCCTGGAAGACAACAGCAATTCGGCCTTGTTCGCAAGTGCCACGATTACCGGCACAACTCTCACGGTGGTCCCGGCCCCGAACGCGAACGGTTCATCCAACCTAACAGTCCGCGCGACCGACCCGCTCGGTCTGTTTGTCGAGACCACGTTTCAAGTGACCGTCACGAGCGTGAACGACGCCCCGATCCTCGACGCGGTGCCGACCGTCGCACTGACGGCGATTCCCTTCAAGGCGAATGACCCGGCGGGCGACCTCGTCGCGCGGCTCACCGTGAATGCGACGGACATTGATGCGGGGACCGTGCTTGGCATCGCGATCACGGGCTACACCCAGGGACTGAATGGTGCGTGGCAGTATCGGCTCGATGGGGCTTCGACGTGGTCGAACGTGCCGTTGCCTTCGCCAACTCAAGCGTACCTGCTGCCGGCTAACACTCGCGTTCGCTTCCTGCCGTCGGCGAGACTCCAGGGCTTCGCGTTCTTGACGTACAAGGCGTGGGATCAATCGAGCGGCCAGCCGGCGGAAGTCGTCGATTCGACCGCCGGGACCGCGTTCAGTTCCGCGACGGAGACGGCCGTCCTCGCCGTCGGCAAGACGACGCCGCGGATCGACGCCGCCGGCAACCCACTCCTGACGACGATCACCGAAGACATGACGAAGCCGAAGGGCGACGCGGTCTCGACGCTCATCGGTTCGTTGGCGTCGGACGCCAACCCGAAGACGAAGCTGGGACTTGCCATCACCGGATTGACCGGGACGAGTGACGGAACCTGGCAATTCTCGACCGGCGGGAACAAGTGGCTCGCGTTCGGAACGGCGAGCGAGACTTCTGCTCTCCTTCTGCGGCCAACGGACAAGCTTCGCTTTGTGCCGGCCGCGGACTTCTTTGGACAGGTCACCGTGACGTACCGGGTCTGGGACCAGTCGGCCGGCGCGGCGGGCGATCGCATTGAAATCGGCGGCGTGTCGGCGAGTGCGTTCAGTTTGACAAGTGAGACGGCCGTCCTGAACGTGACGCCCGTGAACGATGCCCCGGTGATCGACCTGACCCGGGCCCGCTATCTGGCGGACATCGCTGGCGGGGCTACCTCAGCGAGTGCCATCGTTTCTGATCTCCTCAGTGGCACGATCGATGTGGACGGCCCGGCGCTCGGGCTCGCGATCGTCGGGGCGACCGGCAAAGGCCGATGGATGTACCGGACCGGGGCGGGCCCGTTTGTCGAACTCGACACCGCGTCGGCGAAGCACGCGTTGCTGCTCGGCGGTTTGGACGCAATCCAGTACGTCTCGGTGTCGAGCGACCTCGCGACGGCCACGCTCTCCTACCGCGCCTGGGACCGGTCCACGGGCTCGGTTGGCGATCGTGTCGCCATTCGGGGCACGGCGTTTGGGTCCGATGTCGAAGTTTTGACCGTGGCGATCGACAACGCATCGACACCGGTCATCAATGGTCCAGGTATGTTGACCCCGATCCTCGAAGACGCGAAGTCCCCCGTCGGCGACACGATTGGCAAGATTCTCGGATCGAAGTTCGTTGATGCGAGCGCCACGCCGCTTCGCAAAGGCATCGCCCTCGCGTCGGCGCCGAATGCCAACGGCAAATGGCAGTACGCCCTAACATCGAACAAGTGGGTCGATGTTGGAACTGTGAGCGCGGCCAATGCGCTGCTCTTGCCGGAATCGGCGCGCCTGCGGTTCGTGCCAAACGCCAATTTCGACGGCCAAGTTTCGATCGAATATCGGGCCTGGGATCAAGCGACCGGCCAGCCGGGCGATCGACTCGCCTTACCCGCGCCGGGTGTGTTGTCCGTTGGCACGACAATCGGCACGGCCAGCCTAACGGTCATCGGTTCGAACGACTCGCCGGTCCTCGACACGTCCATCGGGCAGGTTTTGGCCGGCATTCCGATTGGCGGTACTTCGGCAGAACGAACCGTCGCGGGGCTGGCGACCGCGACCGACCTCGACAGTGCGGCGATTGGGATCGCCGTCACGTCGGCCACGGGGCCGGGCGGTTGGGAGTTCTCGCCGGACGGTTCCAGTTGGACAGCGGTCGTGGCAGTCTCTCGGCGAGGTGCGTTGCTGCTGCCGATGACGTATCGCGTTCGCTTCGTCGGCACGACCGGTATTGGAACGGCGTCGCTCGCGTATCGCGCCTGGGACGGGTTCACGGGTGAGGCCGAGGATCGCATCGCTCCGACCGGTTCGGCGATCAGCGCCGCGACGGAAGCGTTGACCGTGGCGGTCGGCAACATGGCACCGACTCTTGGGATCGTCGCGCCAACCTTGCTGACGATTCTCGAAGACGCGAAGGCACCCGTCGGCGACCGCGTTTCGACGATCGTCGGCGGGCTGGTCACCGATCCGGACGTCGGCTCGACGGCGGGGATGGCGATCACCGCGGCCGACTCGGCGAATGGCCGGTGGCAGTACAGCTTGGTTCGCAACAAATGGACCGCGCTTGGTGTGGTGACCGCAAACTCAGCTCTACTGCTGCCCGCAACGGCATCATTGCGGTTCATACCGAATGCCGACTTCAACGGTACGGCCACAGTCACGTTCAAGGCCTGGGATCAGTCGTCGGGCCAACCGGGGGACCGAATCGATGCGACAACGCTCGGGTTCAATTCGCTCAGCGCGACCGA
>JANLUE010000649.1:0-1916 GCA_031363325.1 Gemmataceae bacterium | reverse complement strand
ACTTCGACGAACTGTACGACGCCATTTTCGTGCGCCCGACGGTCGCACTTGGGTTCGGTACCGCCCGATTCGACAAGCGCGCTGTAACGGCCGATCAGGCGGAGCTCGCCGATCGCACCGTGAACGTCAGCAGTTTGGATGGCGTGCTGAACGCGTTGGGACTCGGCACGTTAGCGCTGGGCAAACGGGCCCGCGGCGCCCAGTCGGGATTGATTCGCCGCTATGTGGCCGTCCTGATGTTCGCGGCCGTCGCCATTCTTTCGTTGATCGTCGTTGGCTGGCTGGGAACGTAAATGATCGAATACGACCTGATCCTGATGTCGCTGGCGATCTTCGCCCCGGCCGCGTTCGGCATCGTCGGGCTGCTGTTCCCGTCGAAGTGGACGGAGGGAATCCGTTGGTGGGCCCTGATCGGCTCGGCCGTCACGTTGATTTTGACCCTGTGCATACTGAGCGACTATTACCGCCTGCTCGATTCGCATTCGGATCGAGGCCTGCGCTCGATGCACCATCCGAAGTCGCAACTCGACGCCCGAATCGACGAATCGATGCGGCGGGCCCGACTCGATGTGAACGAGCCACAACTGTCGAGCGACTGGGTTGCCTCGGTCCCGTGGATCTCGCGATTCGACATCAACTACGCGATCGCAATCGACGGCATCTCGCTGCCATTGATCTTGCTCACAGCAGTGGTGATGTTCTTCGCCGTCATCGCGTCGTGGACGATTGAAAAGAACATCAAGGCCTACTTCGCGCTGTTATTGATACTCGAGACCGGAGTGTTGGGAACGTTTTTCGCGACGGACCTGATGCTCTTGTTCTTCTTTTACGAAATGATGTTGATCCCGATGTATTTCCTCATCGGGATGTGGGGCGGCGGCCGGCGCAAGTACGCGGCCATGAAGTTCGTGCTTTACACGCTGGTCGGCGGGGCGTTCATACTGGTCGCGATTATCGGCCTCTATTTCACGGACGTGCGCGACTTCGTGGACACCCAGACGGTCGACAACCGGGCCGGCGAGGTCGCGAAGCAATCCCCGAGCCTCGGCGTCGACGAACGGCGTGCCTTTCACACATTCAGCATTCCGATTCTGCAACGGGCGGGCCAGGCGGCCATGCTGAAGCTCAATGGGCAATCGGATCGAATTGTCGCGCGCGGCGAAGGGGGGGATGGCAAAGTTGAACTCCTCGGTCGCGGCCAAAAGTTCTCGAACATGGGCTTGCGCGCGAGTCAACCGTTCTTCACATCGACGTATCAGTATTTGTTGTTCGGTTTGCTGTTCCTCGGCTTCGCCGTGAAAGTACCAATCTTCCCGCTGCATTCCTGGCTTCCCGACGCGCATGTGGAGGCCCCGACGCCGATCAGCATGGTTCTGGCCGGCGTGCTGTTGAAGCTCGGCGGCTATGGCATCCTGCGCCTGGCGTACCCCATCTGCCCCTGGGCGGCCGAACAACTCGCGCTGGTCGTCGGGATCATCGGGGCGTTCGCGATCGTTTACGGCGCATTCGTCGCACTGGGCCAGTCTGACTTCAAGCGCCTGCTCGCGTACTCGTCGGTCAGCCACATGGGTTACGTGATTCTCGGGTTCGCGATCTGG
The DNA here is from genome assembly GCA_031363325.1 of Gemmataceae bacterium. Classification (GTDB taxonomy): domain Bacteria; phylum Planctomycetota; class Planctomycetia; order Gemmatales; family Gemmataceae; genus SIAJ01. Next base: position 318 of record JANLUE010000649.1, on the reverse strand, counting down.
TCGAGCGGGGCCCGGTCCGCCTATTGGGCGTGGGGCGTGAACGGCGCGATGTATCAGATGATCGCGCATGGCGTCACGTCGTCCGCGATGTTCTTCGTTGTCGGCGTGGTCTACGATCGAGCCCATCATCGCGAGATCAATCGGCTCGGCGGATTGATGACGTCGATGCCCCTCTACGGTGGCCTGGCGGCGATCCTGTTCTTCGCGTCGATGGGGCTACCGGGCCTTTGTGGCTTCGTCGGCGAAGTGTTCGTTGTGTTGGGTACGTGGAACTTCCACCCCGGCCTGGCGATCGCCGCGATCTTGGCAACCGTCGTC
>JANLUE010000610.1:0-3268 GCA_031363325.1 Gemmataceae bacterium | reverse complement strand
GATCCGACCGCCGCTCGCGTCGCCTTCATCGTCGGCCCCGACCGGCCGACGGCCGACTTCACCTACGGTGCCGCTCGTCGCCGTGGCGCGATCGTGGACGAAGCTCGACCGGGCATCGCGACCTCACTCGACGCACGCGATTTGGTTGAGCCGTATACCCCAGGGGCCTTGCGTGGCGGGTCGCACGTGCACGTGTTTTCGCCGGACGGCCGGCGGGTCAGCTTCACTTACGAGGATCATGTGTTGGCCACGGCCGGGCCGGGTGCCGAGCCGAATCAACGAAACGTTGGCGTGTGCGTGCTTGGCCGCCCGGTGCGAGTGTCGGGTTCGCACCCACGCAATCACGATGGCGAAGCCTTCTCGGTCCTGGTGACGCGAACGACCGCGAACCCCCCCCCGGGTTCGGATCAAATCTCGAAGGCGTTTGAAGACGCTTGGATCGGACCGGACGGACGAACGATCGTCTTTCAAGGACACGTTGTGACGGAACGACTTGAGACGATCTCCGAATTGTTCGTGGTCGAGTTGCCCGAAGATCTCACGGTCCCGGGCGACGGGCCGCTCGAGGGGACGGCGACGACCATGCCGCGCCCGCCCCAGGGATTTTTTCAACGTCGCCTAACATTCACGGCCGACCGTCCGTACCCCGGATTGCAAGGCCCCCGTCACTGGCCGCGCTCGTCGCCCGATGGAACGCGAATCGCCTGCCTGATGCGCGACGATTCCGGCATCGTGCAATTGTGGACGATCTCGCCGACGGGTCGGGAACTGCGACAACTCACCCGCAACCAACACGATGTTGCGTCGGCGTTCACGTGGAGCCCGGACGGCCAATCGATCGGCCATGTGATGGATCGAAGCGTGTGCCTAACGAAGGCCTTGACCGGCGCGACGATTCGCTTGACGGAGCCGAGCGAGCCCGCGCCGCGGCCCGAGGCGTGCGTGTTCTCACCCGATGGTCGGCACGTGGCGTTCGTGCGAACGGTGGCCGGCTGGAATCAAATCTTCGTCGCAGGATCGGATCACTTCGGCACCGGCCGATAGATGGTCATGCTCCCCGCCGTCAGGTCGCGGACGATCAGGCCGCGCTCGCCGACGCCGCGCCGTTGGCTCAGGCCGATCGCGACCATCCACAATCGACCGTCTTTCTGCACGTCCACGATGATCGCGTTCAGGTCGTCGGCTTTGATGCCGTACAGTTTGTCATTCAAAATGCGGGGGTTCGTTTCCGCGTTCTTCATCTGCACGATATCGCCGGCCCGAACGACGGCGTCCTTCGGATCGATGTTCAACTTGCGATCCTTGATCGTGGCCGTCAGGACAGTGTCACCCCACACCAGGTCGCGGCCCGGCAACGCGGGCTTCGCCCCGGCCGCCGTCAGAATCGAAGAAATGACGCCGGCATCGGATTGATTGTCGGCAATGTCGCCGATCCGCTCGCGAGCCAACTTCACGATCGTCTCGGCCAGCGCTTTGCCTTTGTCGTCGGGCGTGCCGGCCTTGCCGAACATCGGCTTGTCGATTTTGTCCTTCGGTGCGGGGGCGGCCATGATGCCCGCCTCGGCCAGTTTCGCCGCGAGCGCCGATTTGTCGATCGTCGCGCGAACACGAAGTTTCACCGTGCCCGCGACGGTCTTTTCCGATTTCAGTTCCTCGTGGCCGGTCACGAACGTCGCGCTCTTCGCCAGGATTTGCTCGGCGATCGCCTTCTTCTTCGCCGTCCGCGTGTCAGCATCGACGAGCGTGGTCACCGCCTGGAGAACCGCGTCGGCCAGCGCGTCCTGTAAGGCGGCCGCCTTGTCCGCGCCTTCGCCAACGCCGCGAAGGACAATCGTGTCGTCGGCGGCCGGGATCGCGGTCAAGAACACGAACGAAGCGAGCAGTGCGAGGCGCGTCGAAGGCATGGCCGAGCTCCGGTGGGAAGGCAGAAGCGCGATGGGGATATGATACTCGCACCCCGGCCTCCAAGCCATCGGCTCGGGGTTCCGAGAATCACGATGCGAACCTCTCTGTCGGTCCTGCTACTTTCCGCAACGCTCGCGGCCGCCGAGCGGAAGCCGAACATCGTCCTGTTGCTCACGGACGATCAGCGGTGGGATTGTCTTGGGATCGCCGGGCATCCGTTGCTCAAGACGCCAAACATCGATCGGCTGGCGACGGAGGGCACATACTTTCCAAATGCGTTCGTCACGACCTCGATTTGTTGTGTCTCGCGGGCGAGCTTCCTGACTGGCCGACTCTGTCGCAATCACACGGTCGGCGATTTCAATACGCCCCTGCCGGCGAAGATTTTCGATTCGAGTTTCCCGGCCCTGTTGAAGAAAGCGGGATATCGCGTTGGGTGTTTCGGCAAATGGGGCATCGGTGGGCCGTCACCGAAGGACCGCTTCGACGCCTGGGACGCCTGGGCGGATCAGGGGGAGTATTTTCTCAAACTCGATGGTCGAACCGTTCACAACTCGGAGTATCTGACGCGGCGGGCGATCGACTTTATCAATACTGGCCCGGCCGACGTGCCGTACTGTTTGATCGTCCTGTACAAGTCGCCGCACGATTTCCAGAAGGCCGACCCGCGCGAAGCCGAACTGTTCAAGGACGACACAATCGTCCCGCCGCGAACGGCCACGCCCGAACACTTCAATCGCTTGCCGGAGTTCATGCGCGTTTCGATGAACCGCACGCGAGCCGTTCGCGACTTCCCGACGCCCGAGAAATATCAGGCTTACGTGAAGGAGTATCTGCGTTGTATCGCGAGCGTCGATCGGTCCGTCGGAGAGATTCGATCAGCGATCGGCAAGCGCGGATCAACCGAGGACACGCTGACCGTTTTCGCCTCGGACAACGGCTACTTCCTCGGCGAACGCGGCCTCATTCACAAGTGGCTCATGTACGAGGAGTCGATCCGCATTCCGTTCATCGCGCATTACCCCCGACTCAAACGAACGGGTCACAAGCCATCCGAAATGGCCCTGAACATCGACGTGGCCCCGACGATCCTCGACTACGCCGGCGTCGCGATCCCGCCCGATCTTGATGCCAAAAGTCTTCGGCCGTTGCTCGAAGGCAAAGCCGCCGACTGGCGGAAACACTGGTTCTACGAACATCACTTCCACGCTCGCGGCTCGAAGGAAGGCGCCATCCCCCGCAGCGAAGGCGTGCGAACGGCGGACTGGAAGTACATCACTTACATCGACGAAGCAATTCCGTTCGAAGAACTCTACGACCTCAGGTCCGACCGCTTCGAAGAACGCAACCTCGCGGGCGACCC
>JANLUE010000609.1:0-12711 GCA_031363325.1 Gemmataceae bacterium | reverse complement strand
CGCCGACGTCGGGATCGGCGATTGAAACGCCGGAGATCGTGGCGGTCGTGTTGAGAGGTGTTACCACTTCGTCGGGCATCGTGACGATCGGCTTGCGGTTGGCCGTCGCGCTGGCCGAGTTCCTCGGGCTCGGGCTCGTGGTGTTGAAGTCGTACAGGTTCTGGTCGGAGTCGTAGTTGCCGCTCCCGCGCCGGATTTGGGCGAGCGTCGCGGACCCATCCAGGGTCGGTGCCGAGCCCTCATACCAATCCGCCGTCGTGCCATAGCCGACCAGATCGATCACGTCGGCGCGCGGCGATTGCACGCCGGACAACGCGGTCGTGGTATTTACCAGAGCGACCTTGCCGGCCGCGGCAGCGAGGTTGAACGTCGCCGTTTGGTCCGGGGTGGGCAGGGCCGCGCCCGTCGAGCCGACGGTGCCGCGAATGAGTCGATAGTGGCCGGACGTGATCGAGCCGAACAGCGGGATCACTTGCCACGTGCCCGAGGCGACGTTCGCGAACTGCAAGCTCCAACCGGACAAGTTGATTGTCGAGTTGGACGGGTTGAACAACTCGATGAAGTCCGAGTTGTAGGTCGCACCGGTATCGCCGCCGGCCGAATAGACCTGCGAGATCGCCGCCGTACTGTTGCTGAGGTTTCGAACCCCGACGCTGTGGTCCGTCGAGTCCGAACCACCCTTCTTCGGCGCGACGGGGTCGGAGGCCTGAATCGGCGTGGGCCGAATTCCAGAAGGCGGCCGATGACCTGGGGCGCTCGAAGTTGTCTCGACAGGCCGACTATGTGTTGTGGTCGGCCGTTGTGCCGCGACGGACGTGCTGAGGTCGAGCTCGGGGACCGCGCCGGGTCGCGGCGAGGAGAGCAAATTGTTCGATGTTCGAGTTGAAGTGGCAACTTCCGGTCGAACGGTTGCCCGGCGCACAACTGGCGGAAGTCGAAGAGAGTGATCGGTCGAGGTGGCGCGAGTCAAATTGCCGATGGCGACCGGCCGGGGCCGAACCGTTGCGATGTCGCCGAATAGGGAGCCGAGGGTGCCGAACACGGCGAGGTCCACCAGGCTATCGGGTGCCGTCCGATCCTCTAACGTCAACAAGCGCAAACGCGAAGTGCGATGGGGGGGGTATTGTTCGCGAATTCAATTTCGCGTTTGTCGGCGCTGCGTGTCACGGGGGCTACTCACGCGGAGGAGAACGGTCTTCCTTACCCCTACCAACGTAACGCAACCGCGAAACGTTTGTCAAACAAATTGTGGAAATTCTTTTTGCGGTGCTATTTCCCCGCCGCTTCCTTTCGCAGGAAGTCGACTATCTCCGTCAGGCGTGCTTCCGTCTTCGCGTCGGGCTCGCCGAGGACGCGGTAGCGCAGTCGGCCGGCCGGGTCGATCACGACGATGTTCGGCTCGCCGTCGCGGAGGCCGAACGTGTCCTTCATTTTGCTTTCGGTGTCGAGCCACACGGGCACATCGGGAGACGCTTTCTTCAGTTCGCGTTTGACGAATGTCATGATCACTTCGGGCACCTTGCCAGTGCAGGCGACCGGAACGACATGCACGTCCGGCGAACGGGCGGCACCGGCCAAGGGCGCGACCGGGGCTTTGCGGGCGTCGGCCGGCGACTTGCCCTTCGCGCTGGGATGCCAGGCGACGAACAGGCGTTCCCCGAGCGCCTTGTTCGCGTCCGTCGCCTTGCGGTCGCCGTAGACGAGGATCGTCACATCGCCGCGAAAATCTTTGAGATCGCGAACCGCGTCGAATTGATCGGTCAGGCTCAGGTTCGCGGCCGGGGGCGTTTCGGCGAACCCACACGCCGCGAACAAACAGGAACCGATCAACGCATAGACATATTTCATGCGATCGCTCCGCGGCGACGGAGCCGGTCGGTCCGCCGGAACCAGACGAGGGCCAGGCCGAACAGGCCGGCCGCGAAACCGAACACGGCACCCAAACTTGGGGCCAGCGCCGCGAACGGTCGGCCTTGCCACGTGACGCCGTCGAGCCCGCGCATCGCCCAGGTCGTCGGCAACGCCCGGGCCAAATCCTGTACCCAGGCGGGCAGCAGAAACGCGGGCAACCAGAGCCCGCCCAACATCGAAACGCCCAGAATCACAACGATGAACGCGCTGCGAGCCCGCGCCTCGGTTCCGCCGATGGCCGCCACGCCGAGGCCCGTCGCCGCGGCCAGCAGACTGACGCCGATCGCGAGCCCGAGGAACGCGAGCCACGAACCATCGATCGTCACGCCGAACACGATTCGACCGAAGGCGAACGTCACGAGCAATTGCAGGAAGGCGATCGACCCAGTCGCGAGCGCCCGCCCGAGCAAGGCCGTGAGCAAGGGCACCGGGGCGGCCCGCATTCGCTTCCACAGGCCCCGTTGACGTTCGCGCAGATACAACAGTCCGCTTTCGAGGCCCCAGAACAACAGATATTGCAACGTCATTCCGCAAAACGAATGGCTGTACGAATTGAACTTGTCACTCGCGCCCGTTGGCGAAGTCTTCATCAAATCGAACGGCCGATTCGCAATCGCCGATTGCGGCACGCCCATCGGGGCGAGCATCGTCTCGGCGCGCCGCTTCACGATCGCTTCCGTGAGCACCCCTTCGGCCCACTGGCTTTCGAGACCGGCGAGTGGATGGTGAATCAGTTCGATCGCGGGCGTTCGGTCGAAGCCTTTTCGAATTACAACAGCAACACCGCAACTGCGCGACTCGACGGCCCGCTCGGCCGATGCGCGATCCACGATGCGGCCATCGATCCGCCCGCCCGCGACCAAATCGTCGATCAGTGCACGCGCGGCCGGCGAGTCGTCTTCGAGCACGAGCAACAAGGGTAAACGAGCGTCGCCGAGTCGCTGACCGGGTCGATCGAAAATCACGCCGAACGCGGAGGCGAGGAGAATGGGCACGATGAAGCATAAGGCGGCTGCCCGGCGGTCGGCGAGGAACAAGCGCCAGTCGTTGCGGGCGAGCGCCCACAACAAGCGAAGGTGCCGGCGCATCACGCCCCTCCGACCCAGGCCGGCTCGGCGACGGGCTCGATCAGGCGGTCGAGGTCGGCGGCGGGCGTGCGGAACGATTCCGGCTCGGCCCCCTCGGCGATCAATGCGGCCAGGGCGTACGCCAACGATTCGCCATCGCCGGCCGTCAGGCGAAAGTCTTTGTTGGATACGTCGAATTCCACATCGCTCGAAAGACGAACTCGAATGGCTCGTTCGAGGTGCTCCGGCAATTCCTCCCGCAATCGACCAACGATCGCGCTTGAACGATGTTGCGCCAGGTCGGCCGGCCGACCCTCGGCCACGAGTCGGCCATTCGACAAGACCGCGACGCGATCACACCAGTGTTCCGCTTCGTCGAGGTGATGTGTTGTGAGCAGGATGGCCCGGCCGGCATCGCGAAGTTGGGCGAGGGTCTCGTAAAGGTTTTGCCGCGAGGCCGGATCGAGGGCGGCCGTCGGTTCATCGAGCAACAACACGGCCGGCTCGTGCACGAGAGCGCACGCCACGTTGACGCGGCGTTGCATGCCCCCGGAGAGCGTGCCAACGCGATGGCGCGCCCGATCGGCAAGCCCCACCAGTTGGAGACCGGCCGCGATTCGGTTCCGCAGCGTGCGGCCGCGCACGTCGTAAAGGTTGCCGAAGAACGTCAGGTTCGCTTCGACCGTGAGTTCTTCGTAGAGGGCGAGTTCCTGCGGCACGAAGCCAACGCGAGCCGCATAGCCGATCCGATCGCGCTGCGGCGATTGGCCGTTCACGGCGACCGTGCCGCTCGCGGGATCGAGCAGACCCGCGCAGACGGCGAGCGTGGACGACTTGCCCGACCCATTCGGCCCGAGGAGTCCGACAATCTCGCCGCCGCGAACGGTGAGCGACAGCCCATCGACCGCAACTCGATGGCCGTACCGAACCTCGACCGAGTTGAGAGACAGGCGCATGGCCGGGAAATACCCGGCGAGGCGGACGGGGGCAAGGGCAGTCGTGTGTATAATCTGAGTGAGGAGGAAGCGCGATGCCGATGCATGACTGGACTACGGTTGAACCTACGATTTACCATCATTTTCATCAGCGATGGTCCATCTCAATCGTAGATGCATTGAACGCGGGGCTGTTGCCGCCGGGATTGTCAGCGCTGATCGAGCAACACACTGGCGGAGTTGTTCCCGATGTTTTGGCCGTTGAGCGACGGCAGAAGCGATTTCGGCCACAGAGCGGCGGCACAGCGACGCTTCCGAAGACGCGTTGGAAGATCGCAACCCAGTCCAACGCACTCCTAAAACGATCGAATCGAATTGCGATTCGCCATCGAATGGGTGAAGTCGTTTGCATCATTGAGATTGTCTCGCCCGGGAACAAGCACAGTCGATCGGCCATCCGAAAGTTCGTCGACAAAACAATGGAGTTTCTGCAGGCGGGCGTCAACGTCTTGGTCGTCGATCCATTTCCGCCCACTCCCCGTGACCCGCACTCGTTGCACAAATTGATCTGGGACGAAATCGAAGAGGTACCGTTCGCGATGCCGTCCGACGAGCCGCTTCTGCTGGCCTCATATCGCGCGGGCGACGATTCCGTTGGTATTTCGCCAGAGGCCTATCTCGAGGCGTTCCGAGTTGGCGGATCGATGCCCGATATGCCCGCGTGGGTCGACCAGGATATGTCGATCCTCGTGCCGCTCGAGCGGACGTACGACTCCGCTTGGGCTGTCTGTCCGGCGGACTATCGGTATTTGGTCGAACACGGCCGAATGCCAGACGAAGAGGACGAATTGTGACGCCAACGCCCAAGGACTTCGAAATCGTCCGCCCCAACCTGCCACGTGGCGACTACCGGGCCGTTCTCTTCGATTTCGATGGCACGCTCTCGCTTTTGCGCGAGGGGTGGCCGAACGTCATGATCCCGATGATGGTCGAGGCGCTCGTTCGAACGGGAACGACCGAATCGCCCGTCGAACTGTCGGTCCTCGTCGAAGAGTTTGTCATGGAGTTGAACGGTCGGCCATCGATCTTTCAGATGGCGCGACTCGCGGAAGAAATCGCGGCCCGTGGCGGCGTGCCCGAATCACCCGAAGCGTATCTCGCTCAATACGACGAACGATTGCTGCGGGTCGTCAATGGCCGTGCCCGCGAGTTGATCGAGGGCCGAGTCAAGCCGGAGCGCTGGGCCGTACCGGGCAGCCATCGACTGTTGGATGCGATTCTCGATCGCAGGCTGCCCCTCTACCTGGCGAGTGGAACGCAGCTTCGATTCGTCAGGCCCGAGGCCGACCTGTTGGAACTGACGCCCTACTTCGGCCGCGAGATCAACGCCCCGGACGGCGACGATAAAGCCTTCTCGAAGAGGGGGGTCATCGAACGCATCCTTCGCGAAAACTCGATGCGTGGCGAGCAACTACTGAGTTTCGGCGACGGCGTCGTCGAAACTCAGGAAGTCCGTCGCGTCGGCGGTACGGCGATCGCGGTGGCCAGCGACGAACCGCCGGGCGAGTTGAATTTGTCGAAGCGCAATCGACTCATCCCGGCCGGCGCGGACATCGTGATTGCCGACTATCGGGAGAGCGATTCGCTACTCACCTGGTTGTTTGACCGATCGCCGTAAGTTGCTTGCGCCGATTCAATCCAACCGCCCCCCAAGACGCGTGAGCCATCGTAGAAGACGACCGCCTGGCCCGGCGTGATGGCGCTTTGCGGCGTCGCGAATTCGACGCGGGCACCGCTCTCGTTCGGGAACACCGTCGCGGGCGTGCCCACATTGCGGTAGCGAATCTTCGCGGTGCAGGCGATCGGCCCACCGGGTTCATCGACGAGCCAGTTGACGCCGGACGCGGTGAGCGTGTCGGCCAGCAAATCTTCGCGGTCGCCAAGCACAACTGTTCTCGTCTCGGGTACTACGTTCAGGACGTACCGCTTGCGATCGGCCGCGATGCCGAGTCCCTTGCGCTGGCCGATGGTGAACTGCTCGTAGCCTTCGTGCGTTCCAAGTACGTTGCCGGCCGAATCGACCACCTGGCCGGCCGTCGCCAACTCGGGGCGACGCTTGCGGATCAACTTGGCATGGTCGCCGTCCGGCACGAAGCAAATCTCGACGCTGTCCGGCTTGCTCGCAACCTCGGCCAGCCCGGCCGAGCGCGCGATGGCGCGAATCTCGTCCTTGCGGTGACCGCCGACCGGGAACAGCAATCGACCGAGGATTTCCCGGCGAATGCCGTACAGCACGTACGACTGATCCTTCTCGGGATCGAGCCCCTTATGCAATTCCGGCCCCTCCGGACCGGCCACGATGCGGGCATAATGACCGGTCGCGATGAAGTCGGCATCGAGTTGTCGGCCGAACTCCCAGAGTTGGCCGAACTTCAACCAAGTGTTGCAAACGACGCACGGGTTCGGCGTTCGGCCACGGAGATACTCGTCCGCGAAATAGTCGATGATCCGATCGAACTCGCGCTCAAAGTCGAGGGCGTGAAACGGGATGTCGAGCCGGTCGGCGACTCGACGTGCGTCACCGGCGTCGATGGCCGAGCAGCACCCCTTCTTGTTGTCGCGGCGCGAGTCGAGTTCGTCCGAGTGCGCGCCGGTCCGCATGAACAGGCCGATCACATCGTAACCCTGTTCCTTCAACAGCACGGCCGACGCCGAGCTATCGACGCCACCCGACATCGCCAACACGACCCGCCCGGACATGGGAACTCCAGATTTCAGAACGCTTCTCACAAAGGACACGAAGATCACAAAGAGGTAACCAATTGTCTCAAACATTCCGCCCCGCGAGCCAGCCGGTGCTCCAGGCCGCCTGGAAATTGTACCCGCCGATCGGGCCATCGAGGTCGAGAACTTCGCCGGCCAGAAAGAGGCCGGGGCAAAGCTTGCTCTCCATCGTTCGCGAATCGACTTCGTCGAGCGACACGCCTCCCGACGTGACTTCCGCTTTTTCGAAGCCGAGCGTCCCTCGCAGCGGCACACGCAGTCGCTTCATCGCCTGAACCAGTTTTTGGCGATCGACCTTGTTCAGTCCGGTCGCACGGCGATCGACGGGTTGTCCGGTCAACGTCAACAGGGCATCGCACAATCGACGTGGCAACACTTCGCTGAGCACGACCGCGAGTTGCTTCTTGCCGGACGCCAGGGATTCATTGCGCAGGAACTCGTCGAGTTCCGATTCGGCTCGGCCCGGCAGAAAATCGAGTTCGAGTTCGAGCGATGTTGGGTTCGGATGGCGGCTGACGGCTTTGCTCACGTCGAGCGGGGCCGGCCCGGACAGGCCGAAGTGGGCGAACAGGAACCCGCCGCGCTTCGCGAGCAACGGCCGATTCTGTTCGAGGACTTTGACGTTCACGTCGGCGAGCGTGAGCCCCTTTAGATCGCTGACCCAGGGGGCTTGCACCGTGAGCGGCACGAGCGCCGGTCGCGTCGGCACGATCGTGTGCCCGAGTTTCGTGGCGAAGCCGTAGCCATCGCCGCGCGTGCCGGACCCCGGGTACGATTGCCCGCCGGAAGTCAGAATCACGCGTGGACATGCGAGAATACGTCGATTCGTCACGACCTCGAAGTCCGCCCCGGACTTGCGCAGGTCGGTGACGGGTTCTTCCATCGCGAGCGTGGCACCGCTTCGCTTCAAGCGACGCAACAACGCGTCGAGCACGTCGAGGGCCTTGTTGCTGACCGGGAACACTTTGCCCGTTTCTTCGATCTTGGTCGCGACACCTTCGCCGTTGAAGAACTCGATCGTTTGTTGAACAGACAGAGCGGCGAGGGCCGAATGGAGAAACTTGCCCTGCTGGCCATAGGCCGCGACGATGCCCCGATTGTCGCAATCGTGCGTGATGTTGCAGCGCGTCCCGCCGGACATCAGAATCTTCACCCCGGGCTTGCGATTCTTTTCGAGCAACAGCGTCCGTCGACCACGCTCGGCGGCGTGAATCGCGGCCATCAGGCCGGCAGCCCCGGCACCGATCACGATCGTGTCCCAATCCAGGCTCTTCATGGCTTCATTGACGTGTCGAACACTAACCGAATCAATCGATGTCAGAAATCGAGGGGTCGATGAGCGCCAACCAAGTGAGGTCGAACGACTCGCCCGAGTCAAGTTCCCTTTTCCAACTCCGTCAGATGTTCCTGCTTGCGAACGGCGAGTTTCTCGACCTCGTCGCGTGCCATGCCCGGCTGCAATGTCGCGAGGTCGCGTTCCAGGTCCGCGAGGCCACGCTTCTGATCGGCGACCAACAATGGCACCAGCTTTCGCACGGCCATGAAGTTGAAGGTCGTGAACGCCGAGGCGAAGGCCCCAACGTGCGGCATCGTGATCCGCGACCGATCGAGGTAGTTCACGAACCCTTCGAGGCCGACTCCTTCGGAGTCGGCCATCGCCGAGAGGCGGGCGACGAGCGGCTTGTCGGCCGAGCTGGCGTAGGGGGTGATTTGCCGAACGTATTGCAACAACGACAACATTTCCCGGCGGTACAGAGCGGCTAACGTTTCGGTCATCTTCGACCCAGTCACGGGGCGACTCCTTGTGTTATCGGCGGAGGCTGGTCCGCCCAAACGACGCGGTGGCCTGATCGGTGAGCCGAGCGATCGGGTCCCACAAGACGCCGACCGCAATCACTAACCCGGCCAACAAGGTTAGGAGCGCCCGACCGCCGATGCCAACTCGAATTGGCTCCGGGTCGGTCGGGTCGTCGAGCGTCATCGCTCGGACCACCCTTAAGTAATAACCGGCACTGATGGCCGAATTCAACGCGGCGAGAGCCAAAAGCGCGAAGTACGCCCACCCGATCGGCGAGTCGTGACTCATGTACTCGCGGGCCTGATCGTTCAAGGTGGCGAACACCTGGAACTTCGCGGCGAAGCCGGCCAGCGGCGGCAGGCCGAGCAAGCTGAGCAGGAAAATCGACATCGCGACGGCCAGAATCGGCGAGCGCTTCGCCAAACCCCGATAGGCGTCGAGTTCCTCCGAGCCGGTCCGATTGCGAACGAGCGCGACCACCGTGAAGGCACCGAGGTTCATCAACAGATAGGCGGCGATGTAGAACAGCACCGGCCCGACGGCGCGTGGCCCGATCGGAGTGAGCGCCAACATCATGATGCCGGCATGGGCGATCGTCGAGTAGGCGAGCAGTCGCTTGATGTTCGTCTGAACGAGCGCCGCCAGATTGCCGTAGGTCGCCGTGACGATTGCGAACAACCCCCAGACGAGGCCAACGGCCGTCGTCGCGAACGCACTGCGAGCGTCGAACTGCAAGGGAGCGAGCGCGAACAGGAATCGAGCGGTCAGGGCCAGGGCGGCCGCCTTCGACGCGACCGAGAGGAACGCCCCGACCTCGGCGGCCGCGCCCGTGAATACATCCGGGCACCAGAAGTGGAACGGGACGGCCGACAGCTTGAACCCTAGTCCAACGAGCACACAGACCGCGCCGACGATCACCGGCAGCGAAAGAGCCCCCTTTTCCATGACGATCGCGTACGTCACGCCGGCAAACGACCCGGTCCCATGACTGCCGGCGATCAGGCTGATGCCATAGAGCATCACGCCCGACGCGCTCGCCCCGTAGATGACGTACTTGAGCGCCGCTTCACTGCCTTGACGACGGCCCTTCAGGAACCCAGACAATGCGTAGCTCGGCAAGCTGGCCATTTCGACGGCGATGAACGCCATTAACAAATGATTCGAGGAGGCCATCAACATCATGCCAAGCGTGCCGCCGACAACGAGCGTCACATAGTCGGCGGAGTCCTCGGCATCCGGAATCCCGGTGAGCAGCGAGAGCCACAGTGCGAGCACCAGGAACGCCAGCAGAAAGATGCGAACGTAAAGCCCGAACGCATCGAACACGAGCAAGCCCGAGAACCCGAGGTTGCCACCACGATTCGGCACGAACCCGTCGTCCGTGGTGGGCGTTGTGGGCCACTGGCCGATCGCGACGCCGAGAGCGATGCCGGAACAGATCAACGCGAGCAAACCCACGTGCGACCGCCGCGCATTCGGCGCGAAGCGCGTGAGCAACAGGCCGACGATCGTGGCGCAAAGGATGAGTTCGGGAAGAAAGGCGCCGAGGTCGCGGAGCATGTCGTCGGACGTGCGGTCGAGAAAGGCCCGGGTCGGAAACATGAACGCCCTCGCGAGACGCGGAGAAGTGGTAGGGTACGGCCAACGCGGCGTTCGTGTAGCGTCGCGGGCGAGTTGAGCGGAAAGGGCCACCCGCTTGCAAACTCACCGCGACTGGAGTTGGCTCGCGAACTCCGATAAAACACTGGACTATTGCGAACGCCCTTGTTTGCCCAAATTGATTGACGCCATCCACCATCCATAGTGATTGGCACTTTTGCCGGGGCGGTAGTTTGAAAATCGCTCGATGGCTAAGAGTGCAGCCGACAAGTCTGTGGCGTTGGGCTTGGCAAACTTCGCCCATTCCAACATCACCTCGGGCGTTGCGAGTACGGGCACGCCGAGTTCTTTTGCAAAGCGCCGGGCTTTCTTGTCGTCCGTCATCACAGACCATCCTCGGCACTTCGCAATCGCCAAGCCCATCGATTCACCGTCGTCCCCGATCTTTGACGCCAACTCCACATAGAGGTTGGCTTCATCATCACCCTCGCAGGCGCATCGCTTGAGCAACCCATTGGCAAGCATCGGTGCTAGGTCTATGGGGACGACGATCAGCTTCTCGGCATCCGCAGGATCTGGCTGGCGATACTTCTGAGATTCTCGCTCCACCGCCGCGGGCAAGTACCATTCGTGCTTCAATGCCGTCAAAATGGATACGAAGCTGCCACTGGCATACAGGTTCAGCGTTCCGCAAGCATCGAGGATGACGGCCGGCATCGAGCGGCTCCGGGCCGTGGTTTAGGAATGTTCTGCCAGTAAAGACGTTTCGAAGTCGGCGTGCATGGTGCGTGAATTTCCTTCCGCATCGACTTCCGTGCTGAGCATCGACTCCTGGATCACCCGGCGGGCTTCCCAGATGTCGCAACGCAGGAAGTTCGCCACTTCCTTCTCGCTCAATTCGCCGCGCTCATAGGCATGGACGGCCAACAACTTGTACCGTTCCGGGTAAGCGGGTTCGTGTTCAGCTTCGGCGGCAAGTCCGAGCCGCTTTTCTGCTTCACGGACGGGCAGGCCTCTTTCCTTGAGCAAATCCCACGTTCCCACCTTGATGAGGCCGAGCCCTTCGAGCCGCAAGGCCATCGCCTCCATCGACACGAAGTACATGTGCTTGAGCTTGACGAGGTCGCCCACCTGGAAGTTGTTGGTGCTGTTCACGATCTCATTGAACCGGAACCGCACCGAGGAGGCGGGCATCAGGAAGCTCATGGCGAACGATTCGGCGAACCGCTCGTTTGCTGGCTTCCTTCCGGGGATGTTGAGGTAGTCGATTCCGGCGGTGTAACGATCAACGATGAGGTGGGCATACTCGTGGGCGATGGATGCCCGTTGCTTGTCGATCGGATGGATGCTGTTGATGAGCATGCACCCCCCAAGTCCGTCAACGAAGATGTACATCCCCGCAAACATCCGGGGCAAGCGAGTGAAGAAGATGCGAACCCCGACATCGGATTCAAGCAAGGTGCGAATGTTGGCGATGGGCTGATCGCCAAGGCCAAGGCGCTGGCGTTCCCGGTTGGCCACGTCCTCGGCCAACTCGGTTACATTCACGCGTGGGTTCAACACCACGGGCTGCGGGTAATTGAACCGAACGGGAGCTTTCATCCGCTGTTCGAGGTCGAGGTAGTTCTCGATGAACTCCTTGAACTCCCCGATGGCGGTACGGAGCTGCTCGACATCGGCGGGCTTGACCTTTTCCATCGCGGCAAGGAAGTGCGGCTGGAAGTCGGTCACCGGTACGGTAGTGCGGACAAAGTAATTGACCGGCTGGCCGTAGAGCGTCGCTAGTTTGATGATCTCGGCGGGTTTGGGGGCGCGCTCCCCTTTCTCCATTGCGATGAACGTGGGGCGGCTCAGGCCGAGGTGTTCGGCTGAAACTTCTTGGGTGATCCCGCGCGCTTTTCTCGCTTCGGCCAACCGTTGGCCGATGATCCGCGGGGAAGCGGGTTCAGTCGTCAATTGGTGGCTCCTTGGGCGTATTCCCGAGAACGGGCGTTACCAATCCACGGAACACCTCGGCTTCGTGCCTCGGCGATCAAGTGAAGCCATTCCCTCCGGTAACGTCGATAAACTTCGGCATAGGGTGCGATCTGGGCGTCCGTCGTCACCACATGGGTCGTGTAGAGAAACTGCCCATGCGCGTGTTCACGCCCTGCCAGCGGCTGGCGTTTCGTGCATTGGGGTCGAGGGTTTCGTTCTCAAACTCAGCGTGCGGTGCTGTGACTATAAGATACGGAGGCGAATTTACTTTGTCAATAATTAACTGACGAAATGTAAGAAAAATGTAATGTCCATGCGTCTCGTGGGATTTGGTCAAACTTCGGCTTCGACGCAATCTCCTTCCGCTTTTCTCACAGTCTACCGTCGTAGTAGCTTGAAGAAGTCCGCATGATCCTGCCCTAATAAGCCACAGGGCGAGCACGAGTACGGCCAACGCGGCGTTCGTGTAGCGTCCGGAGGCCAATTGGAATTCGCACTCCTCAATTTTGAAGGCGAGGAGCGGACCGTCAGTTGCTTGAGTGACGTGTAGCCGTCGATCAATTGAACATTTGGCCGCAACATATCGAATTGTTTTGATTCAACTGGGCGTTGGTTGGGCGGGGGCGAGAACCCCCCCCCC
>JANLUE010000517.1:0-4179 GCA_031363325.1 Gemmataceae bacterium | reverse complement strand
AGCGTGACGTCGAGCACTTCCTGCGAGTCCGGGCCCCAACAATGGCCGACGCTATCGTTGCTCGAAAAGCTCACCGTGAGTAAATCGGGCACCTCGTCCTGACCGAGCTTCTCGGCGGCGACGGCGACTTTCACGAGTTCGAGCAGGAAGTCGTTGCCGAACGGCGAATTGTAAAGCGCTTCGTAATACGCCTTGCCGACTTTCTTGAGACCGCCGTCCATCGGATGGGGGAATGTTAGGCCTTGGCGGGCTCCCTTGCCCTCGCCGAAGACTTTGTCCGGGCCGCTGAACTTTTCGTAGTCGAGTTCAGCCCGGGCCCGCGTCCACGGCTTGTCGAACCACTGGTCGGCAACTCGCTTCGAGTTGAACTCGTTCACCCAGGGATGGACCGCCGAGCGAAAGAACGTTGAAGTCACAATGAGGCCATCGTTCTGGTCGAGCCAGTAGGCGGCATCGGCCTTGGCACCGACCGGCAGGACGGCCGACCGATCCTTGAACGACAGGCCAATCACCCGGCCGTGGCCGGCGGTGGCGGCTTTCAGGGCATCGCCGAAGTTGGGCGCGAGCAGTCGATCCGACGTTCCGTAGGCGGGCTTTTTCTTTTCGGTCTCTTCGGTCGTGGTCGTCGCTGGGGGCTCGGCGGCCGCGATGTCGTCTCGGAGTTCGTCTTTCGGCAGGACCTTCGGCAACGGCGGCACTCGGTCGTAGCGATCGCTCTCCGAACAGTTCACGGCCGCGCCGGACTTGCGGTCGTACCAGTTGTTATTGATGATTCCGTGTACGTTCGGACTGCACCCAGTCAGCATCGACGAATGCCCAGGCCCGGTCGTCGTGATCGCATAGGGGTAGTGACAGTTGGCGTACCACGCCCCTTCCTTCTGCAATCGTGCGAACCCGTCGGGGCCGAACAAGCCTTTCCATTTCTCCAGATAGTCGCCGCGCATTTGGTCGAAGACCACGAGGACGACGAGCTTCGGCTTCTCGGGCTCGGCGAAGGCGAGCGATGGAGCGAGCAATGCGATCAGAGCGGCCAGGTGGCGCATAGGTGAGTCCGCGGGTGACGAGTTGGTGTGAAGATAGCGGTTCACCCCTCGGGTCGATGGGAAGGTTGTGTGAAAATTCCCGGCTTGGCCCCGGCCTCGAAGCCAACGGCCGGGGTGAGCCTTCACACCTTGATGAAAATTCGCTTGCAATACATCCACAGCAACACGAACCAGAACACCAGGATCACGAGTGCCCCCCGGACAATCGACTCGTAGGGCAGCCCGAACAGTGTGTACGTGTGGAAGCCAAAGTATTTCTCGGGGAGCGTCAGGTGCGTCTTGATTGTCTCCCGCACCCAGTCGCCGGCCAGATGATAGGCGCAGTAGATGAAGATCGAATTGGCCCCAATCACGACGAGTGGGAACGCGAGGTGACGCAATGGCGTGTTGTTGTCGAAAAGCAGTGCGAACCCGAACAGGAACAGGAAACACCAGCCGCCGCTGAACAGGGCGAAGGCGGGCGTCCAGATTGGTTTGACGATTGGGCAGATGCCGGCGGACTCGAGGCCCTGACCGGCACCGAGGAGCAACAGCCCCGTCAGCAACAGTCGGCCGAGAAGCGCACCACGGGGCAGGCCGGCCTTCATCCACGTTCCGGCGATCAGCCCGAAGATCATCGTCGCCAATGTGGGAACGAAGTTCATCGTCGTATAGCCACCGCTATTGCCAATGAACACATCGGGCTTCTCGCGGCCAAACAGGTTCATGAACCACACGTCGACGGTCGCCGCCGGGTTCGTGTTGTTGTTCCAGTGGGCGAAGAAGCCGGTGTAGTCGTGCGGCCAATCGGCCTTCAGGCCGACCGTCGTGCGATCGAATCCGTCGGGTGGCAGGGGGTATAGCGCGAACCACGCCCAATATCCGATCAGGATGACCGCGATCGCTCCCCAGTGCCACGCCGGCCCGCGGAACCCCAGCGCGAACAGGAACACGTAGCCGAGGCCAATCTGCGAGAGAGTGTCGACGAACGTGAAGTTGGTCATGCCCCGGCCGGCCGAGCGCAGGAAGATGCCAAGTGCGATCAGGACGAGCGAGCGAAACGCCGCGTGGAACAGCATCCGCCAGAAGCCCTGTCCCTTCGCCTCGCGACTGGCGATCGAGAACGGCAGGGCCACGCCAACGAGGAACGAGAAGGACGGCTGAATCAGATCGTGCAGCGAGCAGCCGGCCCACGGCACGTGGTTCGTGTGGAACGTCAGCACCTTCCAGACGGTGGCCATCCACTCCGGCTTGTCTTCGAGATTGCGCTGGAGTTCGGGGCTCGCGCCGACGCGATAGATCGCCATCCCGGCCGCGACCATGAGGAACATCACGAGCCCACGATAGGCGTCGATCGAAGTGATCCGGGCCGGCTTGGCGGGGGCTGACATTGGCGAGTCTCCTCGGGACTCTCCCTTTGATACGAGGACTCATCTGTGCATGGCGACGTTTCATGAAAGGAGCGAAGAAGCGAGCCGGCGGCGTTATCGACGTTCAGGTTGGTAATGTCACGTTGGCACGGCGACGCTAACCCGACGCGCAAGTGAGGTTCGTGTCTCGGACCTCGCTTGCGCGTCGGGTTCGTGTTGGCTTCGAGGCCGGGGTTACGCCGCTTGGCCGCGACCGCCGCGTCGATACTCGTCGCGCCAAAACGCCACGAGTTCCTCAGCAATCCGTTCCGCTCCGCGACCATCGATCAGGCCACGTGTGCGCTGGTGCATCGCCAGCAACTCGCCATGGTTCTGTTCGAGGTTCGCGAGCAGTTCGTTGACACGCGGCACAGCGTCGACGAACGGCGGGCCGGCCGAGAGGCCGACGCCACGCTCGACCAGCTCCTGCACGAGCGCGGGCCCCCGGTCGTTCTGCAGGATGTTGATCGACGGCAAGCCGGCGAATGCGGCCTCATACGTCGTGATCCCACCCGCGAGGATGCCAACCGAGCACGTCTCCATGACGCGCCACAACGAATCGGTCGTCTTCGCCAGGATGATCTCGTGCC
This sequence comes from Gemmataceae bacterium, assembly GCA_031363325.1. Lineage (GTDB taxonomy): Bacteria > Planctomycetota > Planctomycetia > Gemmatales > Gemmataceae > SIAJ01. The sequence continues at coordinate 1,158 of JANLUE010000517.1, read as the reverse complement.
GAGTCGTCTGGCTCACGCAATCGACGAGCGCCTGATACGAGTGGGCGTACCCCTCGCCGAGCAGGACCCAGATCAGCAACGGCTGCGGGAGTTGTGCGAGCGATGTCAGCAACCGCAGCGAATTGTTCCCGGCATCGACGCCGCCCATCGAGATCGCGACGGCCAGGGGGCCGCCTTCGAGGTGCCGGGCGTAAGCGTCCTCCGGGATGCGGCGACATGACTCGCGCAGGACGACGTAGTCGAGCCCGCGCCGCAGTGCGACGTTTGGACCCAAGGCGGCAAGTTCTTTCGTCAGCGAACGAGTTCGGTGGAAGACCAGATCGACGTGCGGCTGGAGCGTGAATGCGGGCGACAGGCTGGCGACCATGGCCCGGCGCTTCATTTCCTGGAACGGCTCGACCGGAAAATCGGTTGCGTCGAAGGCGACCAGTTCGGGTTCGTCCTGGCGAAACGCTGCGAGGGCCGCATTGGAATCGTCGGTCACTTCAAACGGAAAGCCACGACCACGCACCAGGGGGGTGAGGATTTCCGGGTCGCCCAGCGCCACGAGACGGACGGCATGCTTGCGGGCGAGGCACGTGGCCACGGTCCGGGCCCGCATGACGTGGCCCAGGCCGTGATCGGCACTGCCGCGACATACCACCAGGATTCGCGGGCCTCCGTCCAAGTTCACCCCACGTTGTCCGGAGAGATTGGCTCGAATTGTTGGATCGCGCGCCGGGCCGACTTGCCAACCACCGCGTGCAAATCGTTCGGTCGCATCGGCCCCTCGGGTCGAACCACAACCAAATCACTTTCGCTGATGCGTTCGTTCGGCTGAATCACGCGGGCGGCGTAGATCGAGCGCCGGGCCCGTTGCTTGACGTTCGCCTCTTCGGGCCGCAACTTGGTCGTCGGCCGGCCACAGGCGGCCTCGGCGGCGCGAATGTCGCTGATGTATTGCGTCAGCCCGGCCGGCTCCATCGCGTAAGCGTGGTCGAAGCCCTTCGCGCCGCGATCGTACGTGAAGTGCTTCTCGATGAACGACACGCCGAGGCTCACGCCAATGGCCGCCGCCAGGCTCGATTCCGTGTGATCGGACAGGCCGATCGGCAGGCCGAACGCGGACTTCAACGTCGTCAGGAATCCGAGGTTCATTTTGTCGAGCGTGCACGGGTA
>JANLUE010000583.1:0-11265 GCA_031363325.1 Gemmataceae bacterium | reverse complement strand
CCGAAGCGCAGGTCCGCGACCTGATCGATCGTGCCCAGGGCGGCGACCCCGTCGCCTTCACCCGGGTCATCGAGCAGGTTCGTCCGTTCATCTTCAAGTTGGCCCGACAATACTCGCGCCGAGCGGGCGGAGCCCCGGTCGAAGACCTGGTGCAAACGGGCTTGCTCGCGGCCGTCAAATCGGTGCCGTGCTTTAACACGGGGGCTGGCGTAAAGTTCGTCAGCTACGTTGGCGTGGCCGCTCGACGCGCGATCCACCGGGCCGCCTATAGCTGGAAGCAAATGCCTCAGGCGGCCTACGACGATACGGACTACATCGGCGAACTTCCCGACGAACGGTTCGTCGAGACGGCCGTCCAGGAATCGAACGAAACGGCCCACGAAGTCCGGGGCCTGATTGCCGCCCACCTCGGCGACCGCGAACGACACCTCGTGCGCCAGCGTTTCGGCCTCGATGGTGGCCCGCCGCAGACTTACGCCGAATTGGCCCAGGTCACCGGCACCTCGCGGCAGAACGTTCAGCAAATCGTCGAACGAGCCTTGCGCCGACTGCGCGTGGCCCTTCATGCGGACCCGCTGAAGGTTTGAATTAAGTTCAGTTCGGCCTCGAATGACGAGTCCGGTCGGTAAACTAACTTCTCCATGCGATTCCGCACTCTGGTTCGATTCGCCGTGCCCGCGCTCTTTGTCGCCACTGACGAAGTTCCGACCGGGCCGGCGTGGTTCGAGGACGTGTCGGCCGCGCGTGGGCTCGCGTTCCGGCACGACGCCGGGCCGACCGGCAACTACGACCGGCTCGAGACGTGCCTGCGACATTCTGTCTAACTCAGATCAATCAGTCCGCAAGTTCGATGAAAACATGGCGAAACGCATTGGGTGCCGAATTCGGACGGAAGTTTTGCACGGAGACGAGATTTGTTCGACACGGTCGATCGAATTGACCTCTGGGCGAGACAGCGAAGGTCGACGCCCTACGACGACGCCAATGAACTGCTGGTCGAGCGGTACGGGTCGCAACGGACGACGTACCAGTACGACCCGGCCGGGAACCGGTCGAAGAAGGACGCCCCGACGGCGGCGACCTACTACACGTGGGATCCGAAGGACCGGTTGCGGTGGGCCGAGCCGGTTGGGGGTCGGGTGACGTTCGCGACGGACGGGGACGGCAGGCGAGTGCTGAAGCAGACGCCGTCGGACACGACGCGGTTCGTGTGGGACCTGGACCGGGTGCTGCAGGAGACGGACGGGTCGGGGACCACGGAAGAGCAATACCTGACGACGGACGATCAGTTCGGCAACCTGGTGAGCGCGTACGGGGGCGGGGCGACGGCGTACTACCAGCCGGACGCGTTGGGCTCGACGGAGGCGTTGCTGAACGACAGCGGTTCGGTGACGGACCGGTACGCGTACCTGGCGTTCGGCTTGGCGACGCACACGGGGACGGACCAGAACCCGTACGCGTGGGTGGGCCGACCGGGCTACCGTTCGGAGCCGGAGCTGGACCTGTACCAGGTGCGGGCGCGGTACTACGACCCGGCGATCGGTCAGTGGCTGTCGGGCGACCCGATCGGGTTCCGGGGCGGGGACGTGAACCTGTACCGGTACTGCGGGAATGATCCGGTTAATGCGACGGATCCGAGTGGGCTCTGGGTGGTGTTCTCAACCAAGGAAGTGGCCGATCAGTGGTCGGCCTGGTTGGGCCGGACGGATCATGGCTCAGGGTTGAAGGCGATCCGGCACCGCGTCTTGAAGCTCGACGACGAGCGATACTACCTGTGGGTATCGACCGATGACTACAACAAATTCAAACAGTTGATGATCGCCTACGGAGGCGAAGAGTATGCCGGCAACTGGACCGGCCGAACGTTTAGCAAAGACAATGACATGGAGGTTCAGGACGGGCCCGATGCAACACCGGGAACTCCCGTCACACTTCATCCCACGCGAGTTTGGAACAGTTCGGTTCGGGAGGCGATGTACGAGGAGTACAAGCGAATCCAGCGGGAGTATCCGCAGATTGGCCAGTACGTGGCCCCACTGGCCATTACCGCAGTCGGCGTGGACAGCGGCCCAACCGCTGGCGAACTGGCGAAATGGGCGATTGAACAAGAAGAGCGGATCAAGGGCCCGCTGGACGCCGAGGCGAAACGGCGGATTGAAGAAGCGGCGGGCCTGAATGCGCAAGTGACGTACGACAAGAATCAATTCGACGCGGTTGTTGGGGAATACATTCGGGAAGGCGATCAACCCTCGACCGCGATCAACAAGGCCAAACGCAAACTTCATGGTGGATTCTGGGACTACGTCGCGGCGGGCTTGCAACCGGGCGGCGAGGCCGAAGAGATCCTGATGGCGATCGGCGGATTTGTGCCGGGTACTTCCGGGAGCGGCAACCGGCAAGCAATGCGCGGTCTCAAAGTGAGCGATCTGCCACGAGACCTTCAAGCGAAGGTCGAGTTGGGCTACGAATTGACGAAGGAAGACTTCGGACGGCTCGCCAAGGAGCGACTCGAGAAGGCAAAGGCGAATTCGAGCAAAGCCAATGTCACGCTCAAGCCGGAAGCGACGGAGAATCACACCAGCCCGTCGACACCTACGGTGATCAGCCCCGCAATGGAAGCGAAGATCTTACGAGGAGAATTCGCCGCGCCTGGAAAACGAGATATGGTCGGCGGACATTCCCCGAGCATCTTAAAAGATCCGGCTTACCTCGTTGAAATAGTCAGCCGAAATCCAGATGGGACAATAACTGTAAAATGGATCAAAAACATTTCTCCAGATTCTCGAGGCGTGAGTAACGTAAAATATTCGACAATTGCACCTGAGGTGTGGACTGATATCAACATAATGGATGCAGTGAAACACGTTGGATCATCGAAGCCAATCGAAGTTGATTCGCGTGGATCGAGCCATGTCAGTATCGTAGAAGGAGTCCAATGGCAAGTGCTCAAGGATCCAACTGGGAATGTTACATCTGCATTTCCTACTGGCGGCCGGCCACCAGTTAAATTGACTGGCCCAACTCAGGTGGCTCCAAGCCGCTAACAACAAAGGTGAGGTGCTATTGTGTCGCCATTTACGCAGATAAATGAAATCCTCTGTCAACAATTTGACCAACCCGAGTACTGGTCAGAATTGGGCTTGGAACTAAGTTTGCAATTGCTGCCACAATTGTCCGATTCCGATTGGGAATGCGCGCGCGATCGTTGGTCCATCGCCCCACCCAGCCTGCAGTACCGTGTAGCGAATCTTGCCGCCTACGCCGAGCCGTCGAGAGCAATTCCGATGTTGCTTTCGATGCTTCCAATGTCGAGTGATGATGTCTACGTTCGAATTGTAGAGTCGCTTGGTGAGTTTCCGCGTGAGGTGATCACGAATCATTTGTCAATTTCGGATTTGGACTCCATAAAACAACGGAGTGCGTCATTCTATGGCGTTAGTAGAGTCGCCATTGACAGCGTGATTCGTCAACTTTGTGTCTAAAGTATAAGTACGATCCAGCGGGCAATCGGTCGAAGAAGGACGCCCCGACGGCAGCGACCTACTACACGTGGGACCCGAAGGATCGATTGCGTTGGGCCGAGCCGGTTGGGGGCCGGGTGACGTTCGCGACGGACGGGGACGGCAGGCGAGTGCTGAAGCAGACACCGTCGGACACGACGCGGTTCGTGTGGGACCTGGACCGAGTGCTGCAGGAGACGGACGGGTCGGGGACGACGGAAGAGCAATACCTGACGACGGACGACCAGTTCGGCAACCTGGTGAGCGCCTATGGGGGCGGGGCGACGGCGTACTACCAGCCGGACGCGTTGGGCTCGACGGAGGCCACTGAGTTAGGCGCAGGCCTTTCGATCTCGTTCGTCGTACCATCGAATGACGAGTCCGTTCGGTAAACTAACTTCTCCATGCGATTCCGCACCCTGGTTCGATTCGCCGTGCCCGCGCTCTTCGTCGCCGGGCTCGGCCTGACGTTGCTCTTCGGTTGCCGGCGCGACCCGAAGCCGGAGCTCGCCGTCGATGAGGTGCCGACCGGGCCCGCGTGGTTCGAGGACGTGTCGGCCGCGCGCGGGCTCGCGTTCCGGCACGACGCCGGGCCGACCGGTAAGTACGACATGCCGCAGATCATGGGCTCCGGGGCCGCCTGGATCGACTTCGACGGCGATAGCCGACTCGACCTGTATCTCGTCCACAACGGCGGGCCAAACGGTTCGAAGAATCAACTCTTCCATCAGGAGGCGGACGGCTCGTTCCGCGATGTCTCGGCCGGGTCCGGGCTCGATGTCGCGGGGTTCGGAATGGGCGCGGCCGTCGGCGACTTCAACAACGACGGCCGGCCCGATCTCGTGCTCACGGAATATGGCCGCACGCGTTTGTTCAAGAACGAAGGCGGGGGTCGGTTTCGCGACGTGTCGGCCGAGGCGGGAATCGATAACCCCCTCTGGGGCACGTCGGCCGCGTTCCTCGATTTCGATCGCGACGGCCGACTCGATCTGGTCATCGCCAACTACGTGACGTTCGATCCCTCCGTGAAATGCAAGGCCGTCGATGGCACGCCGGACTTCTGCAACCCGGCCGTCTATCGGGGCAACGCGACTCGGCTGTTCCGAAATGTCAGCAACAAGGACGGCATCAAGTTCGAGGACGTGACCGTCTCGTCCGGCCTGGCGAAAGGACCCGGGCCAGGCCTCGGCGTCGCGTGTGCCGACCTGACGGGCGATGGCTGGCCGGACATCCTCGTCGCCATGGACGGCCAGCCGAATCGGCTGTGGGTGAACCAACGCAATGGCACCTTCATCGACGAGGCCGGCGACCGGGGCATCGCGTTGACCGGCATGGGCGGGCCGGCCGCGAACATGGGCATCGCCCTCGGCGACGTGGACGGGGATGGGCTGCTCGACGTGTTCATCACCCACCTATCAACGGAGACGCATACGTTTTGGCGTCAAGCGCCGGCCGGGTTCTTCCGCGATCAGACGGTTCGCCGTGGCCTGACGGCCGGCCGCTGGAAGGGGACCGGCTTCGGGACGGCCTTCGCCGACTTCGATCGCGATGGCCGACTCGACCTGGCGCTCGCGAATGGCCGCGTCTCGAAGAAATGGGAAGCGCGCGACGCCGTCGATTTTTGGAAACCGTTCGCCGACCGCAACCAGATCTTCGCGGGCACCGGCGACGGCCAGTTCACCGACGCGTCGACCTCGAACCCGGCCCTCTGTCGCGAGCCAGTCGTCGCGCGAGGACTAGCGGTCGCGGACTTCGACGACGATGGCGCGCTCGATCTTCTGGTCACGCAGATCGCCGGGCCGGCCCAGTTGCTTCGCAACGTCGCCCCGAACTCGGGGCGCTGGCTCGGCATCCGGGCGTTCGATCCGAAATTGAACCGCGACGCGATCGGTAGCCTCGTGACGGTTCGGGCCGGCGAGCGCACGTTCGTCGCCCCGATTGGCGCGGGCGGGACTTATCTTTGTGGCAACGATCTCCGGGCCCATTTCGGACTTGGCACCGCGACCAAGGTCGATTCGGTTACGATTCAATGGTGGGACGGCACGAGTGAAGTGTTCGCGGTTCCGCAGATCGATCGTTACATCGAACTTCGCAAGGGCGGGGGCCAACCGAAGTCATGACGAAACGCTGGCGAATCGTCGTGGCGGGTTTGGCGCTGGCGCTCGCCGGCGGTGGAGCGTACTTCGCGTTCCGACCCCGATCGATCGAGCCGCCGGCCATCGACACGTCGTCGCTCGATCCCGTCGTTGCCAAGGCAATCGACGCGGCGCGGGCCGGCGTGCGGGCCGAACCGAAGTCCGCTCGAAAGTGGGGCGAACTCGGCACCGTCCTGTTCGCGCAAACGATGTACCCGGAGGCCGGCACCTGTTTCGCCGAAGCGGAACGACTCGACCCGCGCGACGCGCGCTGGCCTTATCTCCAGGCCATCGGCGTGATGCAGGACGACCCAACCCGGGCGCTGGCGCACCTCGATCGAGCCATTGAACGGGCCGGTGCCGAGATCGCGCCGCGACTCCGTCGCGCGGAGATCCTGCTCGCCCTCGAACGCTGGGACGACGCCCGCCAAGCCTTCGACGAAATTCGCCAACGCAAACCAGACTTGCCTCGTGCGGCACTCGGCCTCGGGCAAGTCGCGATTCAGGTCGACGATTGGCAACGGGCCGAAGAGTTCCTCACGCCTTTGCTTGCCGATCCGACCACGCGGCACACCGCCCGGCGCTTGCTCGTCGAGATGGCCGCCCGGCGTGGCGACTCGGCGAAGCTGGCCAGGCACCGTGCGGCCCTCGAAGAATTGCCGCCGGACATCGGTTGGGACGATCCCTACATGGAGCCGGTTCAGAAACAACGGCTCGGCCTGAAGCAGCGCTTGACCCGGGCCGGCGAACTGATTGCACGCAACCGCCTGCCCGACGCGAAGGCCGAACTCGACGAATTGATCCGAACGTACCCGAACTCCGAAGATGCGTACCTGATCCTCGGCAAGTTGCACATTGCCGCCGGCGACCCGGCCCAGGCCGAAGTCGCCATGCGAAAATGCCTCGACCTTTCACCTGAAAACGTGCCCGCCCATCTCTTGCTCGGCGCGGCCCGGTTCGACCAGAAAAACTACCCCGGTGCCGAACAGACGTTTCGCGCGACACTACGACTCCAGCCGGACCACGCGGCCGCCCATTTCTATTTGGCGCAATGCCGCTTGAAACAGGCCGATCGAGCCGGCGCGATCGAGTCGCTTCGCCAGGCCGTGCGCTATCGTCCAAATATGGCCGAAGCCCATTCGGCCCTGGCCCTCGAGCTCCTGGAGGCCGGCGATCGCGCCAACGCCAAGCGCCATGCAGAAGACGCATTGCGTCTGAAGCCGGACGACGCGGACGCGAAGCGCGTGCTGGAAGCGACGGCCAAGCGTGGGTAGACGGGTTGGCGACACGGCTTATAATGCGAGAGTCAGCACGCGTCCGCGTAGCTCAACTGGATAGAGCGTCGGCCTCCGGAGCCGAAGGTTACAGGTTCAAATCCTGTCGCGGATACTTCCGAAACAAACTCCAAATCCCAAACTCAACAGGGATCAGTACCCGGCCGCCAACTCGATCAGCGAGCGCACGAACGCCCCGGTTCCGCCGGCTTCGCGGGTGGGGCCGTCGTGGTCGGCCCAGGCGGGGCCGGCGATATCGAGGTGGGCCCAGGGCACATCACCGACGAATTGTTGCAGGAACTTGCCGGCCGCGATCGCGCCGCCGTAACGCGACGGCGGGGCGTTCTTCACGTCCGCGACCTTGCTGCGGATCAGTTCGTCGAAGTCCGCGTCCATCGGCAACGCCCAGGCTCGTTCGCCGGACCGGGTGATCGCGCCGCGCACGCGGGCCGACCAGCCGTCGTCGTTCGACATGAGGCCGGCGATCTCCGTGCCGAGTGCGACCATGCACGCCCCGGTCAACGTGGCGAGATCGACGATGTGCCCAGGCTTCTGTTCGGCCGCGTAGGCGAGCGCGTCCGCCAGGATCAATCGGCCCTCGGCGTCCGTGTTCAGGACTTCGATCGTCTTGCCGTTGCGAGTCTGCAGCACGTCGCCGAGCTTCATGGCGGCCCCGCCGGGCATGTTCTCGACGAGCGGCATCACACCGAGCAAATTGACTTTCAACTGCAGCTCGGCCGCGCCACGAATCGCCGCGAGCACCGTGGCCGCGCCGGCCATGTCGCACTTCATGTCGACCATCTGGTCGTTCGTTTTCAGCGATAGGCCGCCGCTATCGAACGTGACTCCTTTGCCGACCAGCGCGAGTGCCGGTGCCGTTCCGCCGTTGGAATAGCGGAGGATCACGAGTCGCGGCGGCCGGTCGGCCCCGCGGGCCACGCCGAGGATCGCTCCCATGCGCTCCGTTCGCAAACGCGATTCGTCCCAGACCTCGCAAGAAATGTTAGGGCCTGAGTCGATGGCTAGCGCCGCGAACGTCTCCGGGTACAGATCGCAGGGTGGCAGGTTGACGAGGTCGCGAGCGCAGGCGACCGCGTTCGCTTCGACCTGAGCCCGCGCGACATCGACGCCGGTGCCGATCAGGACGATTTCATTCGGCTTGAACCGGGCCGGTTCGGACTTGCGAAGCCCCGGGCCGATACAGCCTTGAACGGCCCCGACGGCCAAGCCGAGGACCGCGGCGATCGGGTCGAGCAAGCCAAGTTCGCCGGGGCAGAGGAGTGCGATTCGGCCGTATTTCTTAGCAGTGATCGACTTGAGCGCGGCCGCGAAGGCATCGTGGAAACTGGCTCGAACGAACCCCTTGGTTGGCCCGAGGCCGACGAACAACACGCGTCTAGCCCGTACGCCGCGAACGGACAACAACGGCACGAGTTCGAGTGGTTTGCCGGTGATGTCGCCCGCTTCGCGAAGCCGGGTGATCTCGCCGCCGAGGTGTCGATCGAGGTCGGCCAGCGCGGAATCGGGGCCCGGGTGCTGGGGAACTCCGACGACCAGCCAATCGGCCTCGACTTCGTGGGCGGTGGGTGCGGTCGTTAGGCGGACGGCAAGTGGGTTCATGGTTTTGGCTTGATGGTGGGCCGCTCGAACGCGAGCGCCTCGTCGATTTCGCGAGCGCGGGCCGGGTCGGCCAGGCGGATCGCTTTGGCGAACGCCGTCGCGTCGGCGTCCGGGCACGTGAAGGCATAGCGGAGAATGGCGTTGCGGACCAGCGGGGCCGCGTGCGACTCCTTGTCGTACTGGGCCGTCACGTGTCGCGTCAGGTCCCACCATTGCCAGCGCCGCAAATCTTCGATGGCCATGTCGGCCATGTCGCCGCGCGCGATCACGGCGGACATCCCGGCCAGGATCGCCGGGCGATGTTCCTTCGGCTTGTAAGCCTCGAAGAATCGCAGCGTACCGAGCACGGCGAGCTTGTCGTTGTAGCCACGTTTCGCATCGTCGAGGATCGCGGTCGTCTGCCGCCAGCCGTCGGCCGGCTTCAATTCGATCAATCCCCCGAGCGCGCCACTGAGCGCGGCCGAGCCGCGTTCATCGCGTCGATCGATCAACGCACTCAGGACGGTCACGTCGGACTTGCTGCCACACGAACCGAGCAGAAACGCGAACAGCCCCAGTCGATCGGCCGGCGTCTTCGGGTCGGCGATCAGTTTGCGAAGCCGAGCCGCGTCGAGCTTCGGGCCGACGGCACCGACTTCCTGATCGGTCGCCTTGGCGAACTCGAGGAACGCGTCGGCCGCCACCTCGGGATCGGGGTCTTCGAAATGCTTCGAGTAATAGAGCAACAACTTGGTCCGGTCGCGATCGTCGACTTCGAGCGCTTCACGCAGATACTTCGGAACGCCGGTACCACGAAGTGTGAGGCCGCGAAACGGATCGAGCTTGCCTTCGTAGACATCGAAAAACACCAGCATTCGCGGCGGGTTCTTTGGATCGACCGGCGACCAGCGCGGCAACGTAAGCGATTTCTGCTTGCCCCGAGTGGCATGGTCCTTCACGACTTCATCGACGACCAGATCGGTGAAGCCGTTGTCACCGACGAGCCGAGGGTTCGCCAGCTGCCCGGCCACGACGAACTTCGCCGTCCGCGCTTCCTGGCGAAGAGTCTGGAGGTTTCGGCTCGACGGATCGCAGAGGTTGCACGCCCAGCTAATGGCGGGAGCGAGCAAAATCAATGTGAGTACGGTCGCTCGCATGCGCGGTCCTTCACGCTTGGATCAATTCCCCATGCCAATTCGGTAAGGGGGCGGGTCAGCGTCAAGTTCAGATTACCCGATCCTGGTTGTCGGACGCAAGCACAGGGTGCGCTTTCACGGTTCACTTCGTCAGCGCATCAATTTCGACGACCTGACGTACACGTTCAAGCAGTGATCAACGTCGGAATCGAACGTAGCGCCTCGGGTCTTGATCCTCGCGGCGGAACTCGGCGATTGACTTCACGGAGATCACCTCGGTCGCCGCGACGGTTCGCGTGCCGTGTCGCAACAACAGGCCATAAGTCGTCTGACCATCGCGGCTGACTTCCGCTTGGACGATCAGCGCGTGAACCGCGTTCTCAGGCTGTTCGCCTTTCAATTCGGCCACTGCGGGCAACATCAATTTGGCGGGCGTGCCGAGCCCCTGGAGGTGGAAGATGGCCCGGCCCGCTTTCACGTCGTCCGCCGTCGCGGCGCGACCGAGTGGTCGGAAGTCCGGAATGAACATGTTTCGTTCGCAATGGAGAATCTGAGCTTCCGTTTCGTTGACGATCCGAACCCCGTCCGACCAGCGATCGAACGCCTTGCGAATCGCTTCGCGACGCTCGTCGGCGTCGACCATCAGGACGTGAAACGTCGGCAGGCCGATCATCGTGTTCGACAGTCGGGCCGCGGCGGCGTCGCAAAGTCGCTCGTCCGCCGACTCACGGCGACTGTTCGGGTCGGCGAGGCACGGCGGAATCGACGATCCGCTTTGTTGATCGATCCGCGACCACTTCAGCATTTTGCCGACGATTGCGAAGCGACGACCTGAGAACGAGAGATCGTCGAAGGCATTGCGGAGAAACTGGCAATAACTTCGATGTCCACTCCAACGACTCCGATCGAAGTACTCGAAGTCTTCCCCGAGGCTTTCTTGCGCGAGCGGTTCATACCAGGGATGGTCGGGTCGCACGATCGTTTCGAGCGTCCGCTCGGTTTCGGGCAAGTTCGCTCGGGCCAATTGGCCGAGCGTATTGATGAGTCTGGAATGGCGTTCGGTTCGAGGTGGTGCTTCCCACTTGCCCAGGGTGATCTGTTTGGCGAGCGCCTTGATCGCGCTCGAGTCGCCGAGCACATGCGCCGTCATCGCCCAGTCGCGGCATTGGACCAAGTCATTCGAATCGGCCAGGCGAACGCAAGCTTTGGCCGCGCGGAGATCGCCGAGATCAATCAACATTCGCCGGTAGTCGTCTTCCATTCCCCGCTTCACTGGTTCCTGATTCGAGTCGATCGTGTCGGGTACTCTCGGCATTTCCGCCGTCATGCAGGCGAGGATCGCCTCGGCCACGGTCGGATTCGAGAATTTTGCAATGACGGGATTCGGCACACCCTCATTGCCTTTGTCGGCCAAGCCGCCATCGGTGTGCTTCAACCAGTTTGACTGCGGACCCGTCAAGTTCGCCAGGTTCCAGGCCGCCTCGCGACGCGAAACGAAAGTACATTTCGAGTCGATCAGGATCGACATCATGCGCACGTCGAACGGAAGCCGGCCGTAATGCTTCCAATAGGCCCGAACGGCGTCCGGCCGCGACAGGGCTTCGTTCACATCCGTCGGATC
>JANLUE010000546.1:0-1520 GCA_031363325.1 Gemmataceae bacterium | reverse complement strand
CGATGTTCGACCAGGACGACCCCGGAACTCTCGTCAAAATCGTTGCCCACGCCGGATTGAAAAGCCGACCACGGTCGGCGCAATCCCGGCAATCCGAATGGACTGTGCAACGTAACCCGTTTGAAGAAAAGACTTTAGACGAGAACCCGCCGCCCCGGACATGGGGAGAATATACCCACGAAGCGACCGAATCGAAAGGGAAAAACCACCAAAATATCAACATCGGTCGCCATTTCCTCCAACGGTTGAGGAAAGTTAGGGCAACGCGGAAAAACTCGGTTGTAGGGAGAAAGAATCGCTACCGTTTGCCGGACCGGCACGGCTTACCGGATCAGCGCAGTACCAGGAGGGCGGTTGCGACCACGCCGAGAAAGAGGACGGCGTATTCCAGTGGGTTCGGGCGGGCCGAGCGGATGGCGGCAAGTGGGTTCGAGGTCGTCATGACACACCGGGAGTATTGGAAGTGGCGGGCCGGGCTGCGGCGCGGTCCGCCCTGGTCGCGGGGGATCAACTGGCGGCGGCTTTGAGCCGACCACCCGTGGTACCGAAGGAGCTATTGGCCTGCGTGCCGAGTGTCGTGATCGCGACCAGACAAACGACTACGATCAAAGCCAACATCACCGCGTACTCGATCGCCGTGGGGCCATCTTCCTGTTTCAAGAACCGGATCATCCGGCTCACGGAGGCTTTCATACCGATACCTCGCTTGGGTTGTTTCGGCCCAGCGGGTGGGCAGTCGAGAGACGGCCCACCCGCTGCGGCTTGCGCGCCTCAGCTGGCGGCCGCCTTCAATTTGCTGCCGACGTTGGCGAACGTGTCGTTCGCTTGACTGCCGAGAGTCGTGATCGCCACCAGGCAAACCACGATGATCAGGGCTAACATGACCGCGTACTCGACGGCGGTCGGGCCATCTTCCTTTTTCAGGAATTCCGTGACTTTGCGAATCAGCCGGCTCATGAGGATTCCTCCGCAAGAAGGGGCCGTGCTTGCGGCCCGAGTTATGTCGGCGGGTCTTACAACCGCCACGCCTCGAAAACTCTAGTTAACCCCTTCGGTCGATGCGGACTCGGGGGAGTGGCGCGGACTGGGAAAACTCGGGAAGTGGTTCCGATCGTGCGGGTCGTGCGATGTGCGCGGTCGGGAAACGCGACCACCCCGGCCGAAGGCCAGGGTGGAGCAAGGGCGGATATGGCCGGCAAGGGCCGGCGATGGTAGGCGGTTCGGTCCGGGCTCAGCTACCGCCGGCCGGGGCGGCCTTCTGGGCCACGCTGGAGAACGTGCTGTTGGCGTTCGACCCGAGGGTCGTGATCGCGGCGATGCAAACCACGATGATCAGGGCCATCATGTGGGCGTACTCGACCGCGGTCGGGCCGTCTTCCTTCTTCATGAACTCGACGAACTTCTGGGTCAGGTGGCGCATGGCTCGGGCTTTCGGTTCGGGGCTGGAAAAGGGTCTTCGCCCCGGCGGGGCGAGTCGTTGGGAGGGCATGGGCGACTGAGTATTGGGCGGCCCGCGATCG
>JANLUE010000528.1:0-4127 GCA_031363325.1 Gemmataceae bacterium | reverse complement strand
TAAAATGTAGACACGAATAGGGTTCACAACACACTCAATACAGCTAGGGTACTACGGACCTTAGAATCCAGATCGTCTGTCTGCATGCCGATACCGGGTAAGGACAGCCCTGCAAACAGCTTTGTGAGTGACGTAGGCAGGATGGGGCCCTTGCTCGCCCCGCCCCCCGTCCCGCTCGCCTTACCCCTTCAACATATCATCGTGCCGCATGCCGCTGGGAGGCTGGTCGGCTCGACGGCAGTTCGCCAGGGCCGCCTTCGCGCCGGCGTGTTGTTCGGCGTCGTTGTCTTCCCACTCGATGCTCACGGCACCGTCGAAGCCGACGCGGTTCAGTTCGATGAAGATGTCTTCAAGTGAATTCGCGTCTCGGGCGGTGCCGGCGGTCACGAAGTTCCAACCGTTGTCGCGGTGGCCCATGGGGCGATGGCCGCCGAGTCGGCCGGCGCGGCAGTGTTCTTTCGCGACCCACACGCCTTTCACGTGCGCGCAGTGGATGAACTCCGGGAACTCGCGGATGAACTGCACGACGGAGATGCTCAAAGAATTTTCGCGCAAAGTTCGGATTTGATGTAACGTCCGGCGGGGATTGCGTCCTGTAATTGCCGGGACACCATCAGACGAGTGGGCTTGCTCCCACATCGGAGAACAATCGTGTCGAACATCTTCCTCGACGAGAAACTGAGCGATCCGGCCAGTCTAATCCAGTTCAGCGCGGAGCAACGGGACTATGTTGCTTCCCTATTTGAAGTTCAGGACGATACGGCGGTATGGATCGGTCAACGGCACGTGTCGACACTGCTCTCGACGGAAAACGCGCGGAAGTTGGTGAAGGAACGAATGATCCGTCGAATTCTCGAAAACCCAGCTCTGCTTGACGAAGTTCAAGACCGGCTTCAGAATGATGACATCGTGGATTAGCTGCGTGGAGTGTACATGCACTTCGTCGTCCGACATCGCCGCCGCGCCCGAGCCGAGTTGAACGCCTGCGTACAACGTTTCGGTGACGGTGGACCTCGTTTTCAGGCGGACGTGGAAACGTGGTTGACGGCGCTGGCGAACGAGGCTGAAGTAGGAGTGTACCACCTCTCGGAAGACGCAAAGGAGTTCTTGGAGCGATGGGGTGGAGTTCCGAACGATCGCATCACGAAGACGGGGTTTGAGCGTTGGCTCGCCGCCGGGTGCGGTGCCAAAATCATCGCATTCCTCGCCTGGCTTCGTGGCTGGCTCGAGTCTCCACTGCGGCCACCCGCCTCGCCTTGGGAGTTCCGGATGGCGATGGAAGTTTTCATGGTGTCGAATGTCCGGTCAGGTGGCGGACCTTCCGAGTCCCCGGTCGTGGTCACGGCCCTGTACGAAGTGGATCGGGTCAATCGACGCATCGTGGTCACAATCTACCCCGAACTTCCCGCACTTTGATCGGTTCTCTCACGGAGTTCCAACACGGAAGCCGAACAACTTGGACCGTACGATGGGCATAGAACACGTTCGACTCCACTTCGCCCAACTCGCCAGAGTGGCCCTGCAATTTGGCTGGGTGCCATCGCCAACTTTTTGCAAGCGGCTCGCTCGATTTGCACAATCCGTTGGGCGCAGCAACGTCGAAGACCTGTTTGCACTCGCATCCTATGTCGCTTGGAAGCGATTCCGGGACCGGCCACTGGACCAGATTGAAGCGACCGAGGAATTCGAGAAAGCAGTCCTACGCGAATTGGACAAAGAGCGACAGCGGTGGCGTCGTGCGGCTCTGAAGTCTCCATCTCGTCTAACTTTCGACCCTCCAAATGCGGCACCAACAGTCGATCCATTGCTTCGGGCAATCGCTGAGGAGTCGGACCAACAACTCCGGCGGGTCATTGAACTGCTTCCGGCGAGCGACCAAGCGCTACTCGAACTCCGTTTCGGATACGGCCTGAGTTACGAGAGAATTGCCACACTTCAGAAATCGACGGTCGGAGCTTTGAGGGTTCGCTTAAGTCGAGCAGTTAGTCTACTCCGCCGCGCAATTGCTAACCCCTCGAAGCGATGAGTCATGTCAAATCTTCAGCACAATTCGTAAACACGGAGGGCGAGGCTCAAGCCCTCGCCCCCCATCCCCCACCCAATTATCCCTTCAACATATCATCGTGCCGCATGCCGCTTGGCGGCTGGTCGGCTCGGCGACAGTTCGCCAGCGCCGCCTTCGCTCCCGCGTGTTGTTCGGCGTCGTTGTCTTCCCATTCGATGCTCACGGCACCGTCGAAGCCGACGCGGTTCAGTTCGATGAAGATCTCTTCCAGCGAGTTCGCGTCTCGGGCGGTGCCGGCGGTCACGAAGTTCCAACCGTTGTCGCGGTGACCCATGGGGCGGTGCCCGCCGAGTCGGCCGGCGCGGCAATGTTCCCGGGCGACCCATACGCCCTTCACGTGGGCGCAGTGGATGAACTCGGGGAACTCGCGGATGAACTGTACGACGGAGACGTTCTGCCATTCGAGGTGCGAGCCGTCGAGGTTGAAGCCGACGACTTTTTCGTACCCCTTCTTGCACATGAAGTTGATGTAATCGCCGGCCGATTCGAGATCGCCCATGGCCCGTTCGCTCGGGTGGCATTCGAGGTCGAACGTGATGCCGTACTTTTTGCATTCATCCCAGATGGGTCCGAAGCGTTCGGCGATCAGTTCGAGGCTGACGTCGCGGGCGTCCGGGATCGGGTGGCCGTCCATCGAATTTGGCAGGGGCGGGAACAGGAACCAGTGGCTCCAGCAATGGGCCGGCGAGCCGACGAATCCGGGTAGCGCGACTTTGCGATCCTGGAGCTTGCTCAGATGTCCGGCGAGTCGAACGCTGGCGAGTAAGTCCTTCGTCGATTGTTGATGGATCAGTCGGCCGACATCGTCGGGGACGAAGTAGGGGTTGGTTCGCGGCGGGTTGTTGCCGGCGGCGCGCCAGGCCTTGTAGGCGAGGCGGGCTTCCGAGTTCGGGGCCTGAAAGTTCAGCGTCTTGGCCGATGGCTCGTCGCCGAGGCACTGGCCCTGAAGGTGGGTCGCGACCGTGAAAATCTCGAGCCCGTGCTTCTTGGCGAGATCGACGCGCGACTTCGCATAAGTGGCCGCCCCGGCGTCGGTGTCGCATTGGCGGAGGTCGAGTTCCCAGGAGGCTTCTTCCCAGCCGTCGAAGCCGGAATCCTGCACGAACTTGACCCACGGCTCGTAGGGCACGTTGCCGAACTGGCCGCGGACGAGGCCGATCTGGTGGTACGAACCTTTGCCATACTTGTGCGTGGCGGTCTGCTTGAAGCCCATGGAGAGTCCCCTCGTGCGAGTGTCGGAAGTTGAGGGAGAGTCTAGGGCGGGCGAATGGGACCGCCTACGGGCTTATTCGACGAGATCATGGGATCGGTCGCTGAAACTTAACGTCGCCGCGACCTGGCCGACAGACGGCGGGCGCGCTTCGACCCGAGGTGGCTGCGGTCCGGGTCGCGAGAGCCATTTCCGCACCGCCTCGCATTGACGCCCGCGCCCCTTCTCGGCCATACTCAATTGTGGCCCGCTCCTCGGAGGTTGCCGTGCGATCCCTCTCCTTGTTCGCGATCCTGTTCGCTAGCCCGGCGTTCGCCGACGAACCCACGGAAACTCGGCCGCAGGCGCTGCTCGGCGTTCTCGGCGATGTGTTGCCCGACGCCGCCGGGTTCAAGATCACAGACATCATCGACGACGGGCCGGCCAGCAAATTGACCCGCCCCGGCATGCCGAACGTCCGTGGCGTCTTGCGGCAGGGCGATGTCGTCCGACGCATCGACGGCAAGAAGTTTCGCACCTGGCGGCAATGGTACGATCGGTTGAACGCGGCCGTCCTGGCCGGTCAGGGGGACGTGAAATTCACGGTGCGTCGAGCCGATGGAACCGAAGGCGATTGGCTCGCCAAGCCGGTGATTTCCGAAGTCGCCGTCCCGATTGAACCGGTCCCGCTGATTTCGATCCCCGACATCGACGACCTGCCCGCCGGGCCGATCGCGAAGCTCGAACCACGGACCTGGAAGATCGACGGAGCTTTGGCCGCACTCGACAAACGCACGACGGGGATGGAGCCCAAAGACGTTGCGGAACTCGAATCGTTGCACGTTGACGTGTTGAAAACCCAGTCGGCCGCCC
>JANLUE010000474.1:0-10908 GCA_031363325.1 Gemmataceae bacterium | reverse complement strand
ACCCGTGTGCAAGGACCCGGCAGCTTACGCAGCCGGTTCGCCGTCGGGCGCGGGGCGAGGCTCTAGAACTCCAGGTTTCATCCCGAACCGGGTTTAACAGTCCAGGTTTCAGATCGCATGGGGTTTAGATTGAAGAGAGTCCCTTCAACCTCGTCATCGAACAACGTGGTGCCCCGAAACGACTGCGAAATCGTCGCCATGAAATAGTTTGTGCGCGATACCGAAACCGCATGACCTACAGCTCTTGATGGCGTCTCTCGGCTTCACGCGTGATGCTCCGCAAACGCTCCATGACTTCGTCCGAAGTATACCACTTCGCCTTGGAGTAATCGATTTCTGGAAAATCGAAGTCCATTTCCGCCCAATCAACGTCGAGTGGCACGAATCGGCCGAGCAGACGACCGTCGGAGGTGCGTAATTCTTGCAATACTTTGGCTTCCGTGAATGCGGCCAGGAGACTTGAATCCTCGATGCAAATGGATTTGTAATCGATGCGCGCGGTTACGGGGATCACTCGACCGAGCATTTTGCCGGCCGGCGATCGAATCTCGTGGTTGACGACATCCGCCGTCAATGCGGCGATAAGCTTGGGATCGTCGATGATAATTGACACGTCGAACCTCCGACTCTGTGAAGGAACTCACATCTTCTGCGCCATGTTCATGTGGCAGTTCTTGTACTTCTTGCCGCTGCCGCACGGGCACGGGTCGTTGCGGCCCACCTTCGTGCGCAGGTTGCGGATCGGCTCGGCCTTGCGTTCGGTTGAAGCGTTCGTCGTGACGTTGGCGAGCGGGTCGTGCGCCGGCCCCGATTGCTGGGGCGGGGCGTTGCGGACGACATCGGCCACGTTCGCCGCCTGGGCCTGCGAGGCGACGGCCCCGTGGAACCAGGCGTTCATCGCTTCGCGCATCTCTTCTTCCGGCGCGTCCTCCATGCGGAACACCGTGTCCGTCACGCGGTCGTTCAGGTTCTCCCACATCTGCCCGAACTCTTCCATGCCCTCTTTCTTGTAGACCGTCTTCGGGTCTTCCTGGGCGTAGCCGCGCAGGCCGACCACGGACCGCAAGTGGTCCATCGTGAGCAGGTGGTTCTTCCAGGTCGTGTCGAGGATCTCGAGGACGAGGTTCCGCTCCATGCGGTGCATTTCGGGCCGATAGGCATCGTCGACCGCGTTCCAGAGCGCCTTGCGAACCTGACCCATTGGCTTGCCCGACAGGCGTTCCGGCTCGATTTCGAGTTCGAACGCGGTCCGCATCCAGTCGGTGAGTTCCTTGGCGTCCGCCGCTTCGGCCACGCGCGCTCCGGACATGGCCGATTCGACCTTGTCGTCGATTTCCAACTGGTCGGCCTTCGGGTAGGCCTTGTCGCTGATCTTCATCAGCAAGTCGCGCAAGCTGGCCCGCGACTCGGTGCGGAACTGCTCCTCAGTCAAGTGTTGGGTGTGGTCCGCGAAGCGAGTGCGCGCCCAGGCGTAAAGGCCCTCGCGGTTGTAGCGCTGTTGGCCGGCCGCGCCGGTCGCCTTCTCGGCCATGAACGAACTCATCGCCACCTGAACCGGGAACTCGATCTCTTTGCGCCGATAGACTTCGCGGACCTTTTCGAGGATCAGTACTTTGGCCGACCCCTCGTCCGCGTCTTCGAACATGGTCGGCGTCAGTTCGAGCCGGAACTTGCTGTTGCCCCAATCGCACAGCGAACTCACACCCCAGGCGCGGTCCAGGAACCGCTTGCCTTCGTTCAGGTCGACTTCCTGAATGGCTCGAGACGCGTGATCGTGGAGGAAAGTCGAGAGGTTCTCGCGGCCGATCTTGCGGAGGTCGGCGTCCTTGAACTTCAGCCCGTATTTCGCGTTCACGAGCCGGGTCATTTCCTGCCACTTCCAATCTTTCGCTTCTTCCTCCAGGCTCAGGTTTTCGTCCATGCCTTCCTGAAGCACGGTCGGCACGTAACGAATCGCCCGGTCGCGCGAGATTCGGTCGGCCTCTTCGAACCCGAGGTTGCGGAACTCCCCCTCCTCGAACTCGACGCCGAGCCGATTGCCGGCGAACTCGCGGAAGCTCTCCGAGCCGTAGTTGGGGTTCAGGAACCGGCCGACCGCCGAGCCAACTTGCTCGTCGATCATTTCCACGATCATCGCCTTGCAGTTGGCGTCGTTCAGGATTTCCTGGCGTTTGCCGTAAGTCCGCTTCCGCTGCGTATCCATCACCTCGTCGTATTCGAGCAGGTTTTTCCGCGACTCGAAGTGATACTCTTCAACCTTCTTCTGGGCGGCTTGAATGCGGCGCGACACCATCCGCGATTCGATCGCTTCGCCTTCTTGCATGCCGAGTCGCGTCAGCACGTTGCCGACCCACTCGCCCGCGAATAGTCGCATCAGATCGTCCTGAAGCGACAGGTAGAATCGACTCGAACCGGGGTCGCCCTGTCGGCCGGCTCGGCCACGGAGCTGGTTGTCGATTCGGCGGCTATCGTGGCGCTCGGTGCCAACGATGTGCAAGCCACCCATTGCGGCGATCTCGCGGCCGGCCGGCTTCGTCTGTTCCTTGGCTTCGATCGCATCGACCGTGGACTTCCACAGGTCTTCGGGCACGTCGAGTCGGCTGGCGTATTTGTCCTTGAGTTGGGTCCAGGCCATCGTCTCGGGGTTGCCGCCGAGGATAATGTCCGTGCCACGGCCGGCCATGTTCGTGGCAATCGTGACGGCCCCCCGTCGGCCGGCCTGGGCGACGATGTCCGCTTCGCGGGCCACGTTCTCGGGCTTCGCGTTCAGCAGTTCGTGCTTGATGCCCTTGCGCTTCAGGAGCGACGCCAGTTTTTCGGACTTGGCGACATCGGTCGTGCCGACGAGGATCGGTCGGCCCTCGGTGTGGACAGTCTCGATTTCCTTCATGATCGCGTCCCACTTTTCCCGGTCCGTGCGATACACGAGGTCGGCGTGGTTCACGCGCACGAGGACTTTGTTGGTCGGGATCGCGATGACATCGAGCTTGTAGATCTTCCAGAACTCGTTGGCTTCGGTCATGGCCGTCCCGGTCATGCCCGCCAGCTTCTTGTACATGCGGAAGAAGTTCTGCAGCGTGATCGTCGCGAGGGTTTGCGTCTCCTGTTTGATCTGAACGCCGTCCCGCTTGTGCTTGGCTTCGACGGCCTGGTGCAAGCCATCCGACCATTGGCGACCGAAGAGGGCGCGGCCCGTGTGCGTATCGACGATAATGATCGACATTTCCCGCGTTTCCGGGTTCGGAATCACCAGGTAGTCGCGGTCGCGCAGATAGAGGTGATGCGCCTTCAGGGCGTTGTCGATGAGGTGCGGCCATTCCATGTTGCCGGCCGTGTAGAAGCTCTCGACGCCCGCCAACCGTTCCGCTTCGCGAATGCCCGCGTCCGTCAAATGAACGGACTTCTCCTTTTCCTTGACTTCGAAATAGACCCCCATCTCGCGCTTTTCGCCGGGCTTGAGCGGCGCGTCGATCGGCGTGCCGGCGGCCGCGAGTTCCGCCCGCGACTTGGCCTCCATGTCCGCGAGTTGTCGGGCGATCTTGTCGGCTTCCTCGTAGCGTTTGACGTCGCTGAACGCCGGCCCGGAGATGATCAACGGCGTGCGGGCCTCGTCGATCAGGATGTTGTCGACTTCGTCGATGATCGCGTAGTTCAGTTTCGGCTGAACTTGACGGGCCCAGGGGGAATAGCGTTCGTCGTCCCAGCGGGCGGGCTTCATGTTGTCCCGCAGGTAGTCGAAGCCGAACTCGCTATTCGTTCCATAAGTGATGTTGCATTCGTAGGCCCGTCGTCGCGCCTCCGGGTCGATGTCCGACTGGATGTACCCCGCCGTGACGCCGACGGCCTGGAAGATCGGCAGCATCCACTCGCAGTCCCGGCGGGCCAGGTAGTCGTTCACCGTGACGATATGAACGCCGTTCCCGGTGAGTGCGTTGAGATAGGCCGGCAATGTGGCGACGAGCGTCTTGCCTTCGCCGGTGACCATTTCGGCGATGTTGTTCTGATGAAGTGCGACCCCGCCGACGATCTGCACGTCGTAGTGGCGCATGCCCTTGGCGCGCTTGCCGGCCTCGCGACAGGCGGCGAACGCTTCGGGCAGAATGTCGTCGAGCGTTTCACCGGCAGCGAGGCGGGCCTTGAACTTCGGCGTCAACTCCTTCAGCTCGACGTCCGAGAAGGCGGCCATGGTCGGTTCGAGCTTGTTGACGTTGTCGAGAGTCGAGCCGGGGATGACCGTGTGCGGCGTGCCGGGGTTGCGCGAGGCGATGAACCCGACCTTGCGAACGAAGCGTTCGTTGCTGGACCCGAACAGGCGGGTCATGAAGCGGACCGTGCCATCGCCGAGGTTGGTGAACTTCTCACCGAGCTTCTCGAGGAAGCCCATCTCCAACTTGCTATCGGCGGCGGCCATGTGGTTCCGTCCTGTGAAACGACCGGCGCGCGCCGGCCCGAAAAAGTCAAGCGATCCGAAGTGGACAGTCTAAGATCGCGTCGGAATTCGGTCAATACGGCCGGGCCGACCCGTAGGACCGGACGCGGTGGGCGGGGAATCTCGCTCGACGGGGCGAAGCGGCGGTTGATAGAACGCCACGGGAGATGTGACATGCCAATTCACGACTGGTCCCGAATCGACGCCAACGTTTTTCACGACTTCCATCAGGCGTGGACAATGGCGATTCGAACGGCCCTGGACTCGGGCCTGTTGCCGCCAGACTGATCGCGATGGCCGAATCCCTGGCGGCGCGGGGCAATCGAATCGTCATCCGACATCGAATGAGCGACGTGGTTTGCATTGTCGAATTCGTGTCGCCGGGCAACAAGCACAGCCCGGCTCCAATTGAGGCCTCGAAGTGCTTCCACGCCGTTCAGGGTTTCCTTGTACCTGAGTTTCTTGTCGACGAGCGTCGGGTCGCAAAGGTAGTACAAGTACGACTTCGGATGTCGTTCCCGCGCCGGCGAGTCTTTGATCGACTTGTGACCAAACGGCACTGCGGAATAGGCCGAATCAATCGTCTGGAATTGTTCGAGGTCCAATCCTGCCGGAAGAATGGGTTCCGCCACGACCTTCGCTCGACGAAGTGCGTCGGGGTCGGCGAAGAAATAGGCCTCGGTCATTGGGCGGAGCAAGTGAAAGGAACAGTGCTCTCGGACAATCTCGTATACGGGTCCGGGATCGCGTGGCGGCGACCACGTTGTGCGAAGCAGTCCTTGTGGCCCGAGTCGAATCGGGATCGGATTCCAATCGTTGGGACGGAAATAGCGGATCGATACCGCATTGTTTCCTGTCTCGAAATCAATGTCTCCGATCAGGTCGGGAAAGGCGGCCTTCAGCCTGGACACCAAAGGTACTCGAGGCGGCGTGTACAACGCCGCTCCGAATGGCCCCGGCAAAGAAACTCAGAAACTGAAGTATGGTGCTCTTGCCCGAGCCATTGGGACCAACAAGCACGCAGACGCCCGACGGCTCCCAGCGAAAGTGGCGAAGACCACGAAGATTCCGAGCTTCAAAAACCATCCGCATCTCGGCCCCCTTACGTCAAAACCTCTCGCACCACTTTACCATGAACGTCCGTCAGGCGGAAGTCGCGGCCGGCGTAGCGGCACGTGAACTTTTCGTGGTCGAAGCCCATGAGGTGCAGGATCGTCGCGTGCAGGTCGTGGACGTGGACCTTTTTCTCTCAACGAAACTCGACGGATTCTCTTGACGCGGGGAACAAGTACGGAATCGGTTGGTCAGCAATTACGGAGGATGCGATCGCTTGGGCCGGGAAAGGCCGTCGGAATGCCGGTCGGACGATGGACCCAGTCGAGCGGCTGATGCACGGCGAAGGCCAGGTCGTCGAGAAAAGCACGAAGAAACGGGCAATGGTCCGCGCTGACGACGGCTCGACTCCAATCGAGTCCGCGAAGGGCCGCCACGCCGTTCTGAGACTCCTTGTATCGGCGTTTCCGGTCGACGAGAGTCGGGTCGCAGAGGTAATGCAAGTACGACTTTGGATGTCGTTCCCGTATCGGCGCGTCGGCAATCGGTTTGCTTCCAGTCGGCAGTGCGGAGTAGGCCGGGTCAGCCGTCTGAAATTGTTCGAGGTCCAAACCCGATGGAAGGATGGGTTCCGATGCGATCTTCGCCCGACGAAGTGCGTCCGGGTCGGCAAAGAAATAGGCTTCGGTCATTGGTCGGAGCAAATGGAAGGAACAGTGTTCGCGGACGATGTCGAACACGGGTCCGGGGTCGTGCGGCGGCGACCACTTCGCGCGAACGTGATCCTTCACCGCCTGCCTGAAATAATCGACGACCGCTCCGGGTTGGCCGTCGTTGATCAACTCCAAGTCTTCAATCGCAACGACCAAGTCGGGGCGCTTGCTGCGGCGGCCCGGTTCAGCCGCCGCGACCAGTCGGGCGGCGAGTTCGCGCACATTGGATTCCGGGTCGGCCGGGTTCGGCAGGCCGCATATGTCGCTCGACGTGAAGCCATTAATCGGGCTATCCGGCGGATCAATCGTGAAATCGACGCTTGGAAAGATGGGCTGTAGCGCGGCAATCAATCCGGCGTGCTCCATCTTACCCGTGACAATCAAAACAACGCTGGGCATGGGCGAATCTCAGGCCGGAATGGGTGTCCCGTTGCGATCGGGTTCGAGCGCTCTCGGGCTGCCAATGTCGCCGTGACTGTACAGGCGGCCAAGCGAAAACTGCCTTAACCAATCGCTTTCCGCGAGTTCCGTGACTGGGACCGGTTGAGTTTGCCGACCCGGCTCAAGCACAAACAGCCGTTCGCGGTCGTCGTTGAATTCGTCGATCACGACAGGCGAATGCGTGGCGAGACAGATGGTGGTATCGAATTCGTCGCACCAGTCCCGCATCAATTCAATGAGTTGTCGTAGCGCAAATGGGTGCAGCGAGTTCTCAAATTCGTCAATTGCGAGAAGATCTTTGCCGTGCATTCCCGCCATCGCGGTCAAGTGCAACAAGGCGGCGAGCAATCCTTGTGGTCCGAAACGGATTGGAATCGGATTCGAATCGTTAGGTCGATAATACCGAAGCGAAACGGCATTGCTACCAATCTCAAAATCGACGTCGCCAACTAAGTCTGGAAAGATCGCCTTCAGCCCAGTCATGACGCGGCCGTATCGATAACGATTCTCTGCTCGATCGCGCCAGTTTCGAAGAACCGAAAAGACGTTTCTACCATCCGGAAACAGCCAGTCATCAACAGAGTTCTCCGAGCCGCGAGACATCAACTCGTGCATTGAAGCGCCACGATGCAATCGGACACGCCCAACGGAATCTCGAAATCGAACTGCGTCCTCGGGAAGGTGTCCCGTCCGTATGAATTCAAGATCGATAAAGCGATGAAGGAGCGGAAGGCCGTCGGGCATCGACTTTCCATCACTGGTTGTCGCTGTCTTCGCAAATACTGGCCTAACGAACAGATCACTCCCATCTACTGAAAGCCTTTCGCCGGGGAATGGGTGAAGAGAAACGCCGTCCGGGGCCAGTTGAATTTGCCAACGGAAACGGTTCATTTCAATTATTAGGTCGAGCGTTTCAGAATCTTGAGCTTCAAAATTCTTGATGCCATATGTTCCGAAAACACTTGCTGCGGCGTGTACTACGCCTTGCTGAACTGCGGCACCAAAGAAACTCAAAAGCTGAAGTACTGTGCTCTTGCCCGATCCGTTAGGCCCGACGAGTGCGCAAACCCCTTCGGGCTCCCACCGAAAGTGGCGGAGTCCACGAAGGTTTCTCGCTTCAAAAACCAGCCTCATCAATACTCCTCTACGCCAGAACCTCTCGCACCACTTTACCATGTACGTCGGTCAGGCGGAAGTCGCGGCCGGCGTAGCGGTACGTGAATTTTTCGTGGTCGAAGCCCATCAGGTGCAGGATCGTCGCGTGCAGGTCGTGGACGTGGACTTTTTTCTCGACGGCCGCGAAGCCGAATTCGTCGGTCGCGCCGATTGCCTGGCCGCCTTTCACGCCGCCGCCCGCGAGCCACATCGAGAAGCCGTGGTGATTGTGGTCTCGGCCGTTGACTTTACCCGCGTTCGAGCCGGGCGTCGGCAGTTCAACCGTCGGCGTTCGGCCGAATTCGCCGCCCCAGATCACGAGCGTCTCTTCAAACAGCCCGAGTCGTTTCAGGTCCGTGAGCAACGCACCAATCGCCTTATCGCATTCGCCGGCCAGTTTGCGGTGGTTCACTTCGATATCGTCGTGGTTATCCCACGGCTGACCCTGCCCGTGCCACACTTGCACGAAGCGCACGCCGCGTTCGATCAGGCGGCGGGCGATCAGAATCTGCCGGGCCTGCGTGCCGGGGCCGTAGGCTTCGAGGACGTTCTTCGGTTCCTTGGAAACGTCGAACGCGTCGGTCGCCTCCGTCTGCATTCGGAAGGCGAGTTCGAACGATTGCAGTCGCGCTTCGAGTTGCGGGTCGCCGGGCCGTTCGTCGCGATGTTTCTGATTCAACTTCAATAACAAATCGAGTTGCTTGCGCTGGGCCCCGGCGGGCAACTGGCCGTTCTTCACATGCTCGACGAGCTTCTCGACGGCCGTGTGCTGTGTGTCGATGTACGTGCCCTGATACACGCCGGGCAAGAAGCCGGCCTGCCAGTTCTGCGACTCCTGGATCGGGTACCCCCCGGGGCACATCGCGATAAAGCCGGGCAGGTTCTGATTCTCGGTGCCGAGGCCGTACGTCATCCACGATCCCATGCTCGGCCGAATCAAGCGCGATTCGCCGCAGTTCATGAGCAACAACGATGGCTCGTGGTTCGGCACGTCGGCGTGCATCGAACGGATCACGCACATGTCGTCGATGTGCTTGGCCGTCTCGGCGAACAATTCGCTGACCTCGAGGCCGCACTTGCCGCGCTTCTCGAATTTGAATGGCGATTGAAACGCGGCCCCGGTCTTGCGTTCGGTCGGAAGGTTCGCGGTCGGCAACGCCTTGCCGTGATTGCGCGCAAGCGCCGGCTTCGGGTCGAAGGTATCGACGTGGCTCGGCCCACCGTTCGCGAAGATGTGAATGACACGCTTGGCCTTGCCGGCGAAGTGCGGCTTCTTCGGCGCGAGCGGGTTGAGCGCCGGCTCGGCCGCGAGCAACCCCGCCTGATCGAGCATGCCCGCGAGACCGAGCGCGCCGAAACCGAGGCCGCAACGGCGGAGCAATTCGCGACGGGAAGGTTTGGATAGGAATCGTTCGTTGATCATTTCGATTGCGGCTCACTTTCCTCCGGCACCAGTCCCAGGTGCTTCAAAGCCCAGGGGTACAGTTCGTGCCAGATCACCACTTCGTACTTGTCGTCCGGTCGCACCTTCGCGATCAACACCACACCTACGTGTTCGCCGTTCCAAATCTGCGATTGCTGCCCGATGACCGTCATAAGTCCGTCGTCGACCGTGACCTTCTTCGACTTGAAGTCGTGCACAAAGTCCGGCACGAGTAGTTCAATCTTCTCGCCTTTGTAGTCGATCGGAACCTTCTTCGTCCGGTCGTAGCCAAAACATTCATGCTTTTCGAGCAGGCAATCGACCCAATGCGGCTTCTTCTTTGGTTTCATGTTGTTCTCGCGATGATGAATCAATCCACAAAGGCGAATTCGTTGCTCAGCAGCAGCACCTGGGCCAGTTGCTCCCAGGGGGTCAGCTTCGCTTCTCCCTTTGGCCCGGTCGCGAATTCGATGGCGAGCGTTCTTTCGTCCTTCGACGGTTCGCGCGCGAAGACGCGTTGGTACAACGCGTTCACTTGAACCGCCGGGTCCGGGTCGGCCGTGCGGTCGGCGAGGGCTTTCGCCTGGGCGACCACGAACGGCGAGTTCATCAGGAATAGGGCCTGTTGCGGAACCGTCGTGACGAATCGTTGCGGCGAATGCGTGTCCGGAAGGGCGACGTCGAACGAACGAAACGTGCCCGGCAGGTTCTGGCGATCGATGAACCCATAGACCGCTCGACGCGGCGTGAACGGTTCCTTGAACAGATCAACCGATCGGCCGCCGACGTTATAGTCGAGTCGATTCGCGGTCCGCAACAAGTTGTCGCGCAGACCTTCGAACGTCAAGCGCTTGCGGCCCATGTGGGCGACGAGGCGGTTCTCGGGATCGCTGGCGATCGCGCCGGCCGACGATTGGCGATACGCTTCGGACGTGACGATCAGGCGATGGAGCCGCTTGACGCTCCAGCCGGTGTCGACGAACTGACCGCTCAGCCAGTCCAGCAACTCGGGGTGCGTGGGCGGGTCGGCCCGGGTGCCGAAGTCGCTCGGCGTGCGAACCAGGCCCTGGCCGAACAGATGGCTCCAGACGCGATTGACCATGACGCGAGCGGTCAGTGGATTGTTCGATGCGGCGATCGCGTTCGCCATTTCAAGTCGGCCACTGCCATCCACGAACGGTTTGCGTTCCGGCCCGGCGATCAGGCCCAGGAACCGCCGGGGTACTTGCGGACCCCGATTGTTCGGGTTGCCGCGCAGGAACACGACGGGCTGCGTGATTGAACCATCGGTCATAACCATCGCCCGACTCGGCGCGGCCGGCGACTTGGCCTTCCACTCGTCCGCCTTGCGGCGAAGTGCACGAACCTTCTGCGATTCGGGCGTCGTGAAGACCCGCATGAACTGGCGGTCGTTCAAGTCGAGCGGCCCGCCCGCGCCGAGCACACCCGCCAGGGCTTTGTCGCCGCCCGGCGCGGTCAACAGCTTCGCGTAGATGTCGCACACGTCCTGGAACTTCGTGGGTGCCTTGGCGAACGCGGTCGCGATGGCCGGGTGCGGTTTGACCTTGATCGCCTCGGCCAGCACGGCCGACGCTTTCGACTCGAACTCCGCGTCGGGGATACTCGCGAGGCCAAGGAACACGCGAAACAGCGAGTCGTCCTTCGGTCGGCCGGCGAGATACTTCTGCCAAGAA
>JANLUE010000467.1:0-2913 GCA_031363325.1 Gemmataceae bacterium | reverse complement strand
CGAGGGTCGGCAGTTCTATCAACGGATCGTCGGGCCGACGGCCGACCAGAAATTCAAGCAGGCCGAAGAAGACAACGACATGCTCTTGATGGCCGAGGTGTCGCAACGGTATTTGCATTCCAAGGCCGGGGCGGCCGCGACGATTCGGCTGGCGGGTTGGCACCTGGATCGCGGCCGCTACGTGCAGGCCGCGCTCGTGTTGAAGAACTTCCTGCTTCGCGATTCGAAGGAGGAATTGGGTGCACCGCTCCTGTATAAGGCGGCCCTCGCGTTCAAGCGGGCCGGCAGCGACCCGGAACTCGGCAAGCAAGCGGCCAAGTTGTGGGAGCAATTCGAGAAGGCCTCGAACAAGGCCGATGTCACGCTCAACAGCAAGACGCTGACCTTCGCGCAACTCAAGGCTGAATACGAGAAGGTCGTTCCGGTCGCCCGCCTGTCCACGGCCGAATGGCACCTCGCGCGCGGCAACACGACGAACACGGGCTTCGGCCAGGGCGGCCGGCCGTTCCTCGAACCGCGCTTCTCGTACGGCTACTTGCTGCCCTCCGACGACATGAACCTCGAGACGAAGCGGTCCGGGTTCGAGATCATCAAGGATCGGATGGACAAGGCCGCGAAGCTGATGGACCAGAAGGGCGTCGCCGCGATCCCCGGCACGTTCCCACTCGCCTCGAATGGCAAGGTCGTGTTCCGCGGTTACGACGCGATCTACTGCGTCGCCACCAAGGAAGACAAAACCGTCGATCCGCCGATCAAGCCGGGTGAATTGCTCTGGAAGTCGGACACCGATCACGGCCTGTTCCAGATGATGGGCGACCTCGGCAAGCGCACGACGACCGACCAGTTTCTGCTCCAATACAACTCGGGCCCGTTCGGCATCCTGACGGAAAACCCCTTGGTCGGCACGCTCAGCCACGATGGCCAGAACGCGTACTTCATCGACGACATGGCCATCCCACCGCACCCGAGCTCCTGGGTCAACTCGCGCATGAACGGCATGCCCGTGCAGTTCGGGCAATTCACGGACAACGTCTATTTCAACAAGTTGAAAGCGGTCAGCCTCGAGACTGGCAAGCTGGCCTGGAAGGTCGGCGAGAAGGTCACGGCCACGCCACGCATGACCGACCCCCGCTTCGGCGGGGGGCCCGTTGCCCCGCCGGGCGGGCCGGCCCCGAAGGAAGCGGTCCCCGAGGTCGAAGTCAAGAAGACGACCGAGACGTTCCTCGCCGACGCGATCTTCCTCGGGCCGCCGTTGCCGCTCGCCGGCAAGCTTTACGTCGTGATCGAGAAGGAAGGCCTGCACCTCGTTTGTCTCGATCCGAACCGACTCGAACCGTCCACACGGCCGAGCCCGACGCCGGGTCAAAAAGTGCCAACCCTCCTTTGGACACAGAAGCTTGGCGAACCCAACGGCGCGTTGCCCGAAGACGCCATGCGCCGCTACCAGGGCATTCACCTCGCGTACAAGGATGGCGTGCTCGTCGTCCCGACGAACGCCGGGGCGGTCCTGGGCATCGATTTGTTCTCGCACAGCTTGATCTGGGCGGCCGGCTACAAGAGCAACAAGTCGACCCAGAAACCGACGATGAACGACGAAATGGGCTTGAAGGGCGGCGGCTTCCGGCAGGTTCAGCCACAAATGGGCGGGGTGTCCTACGACACCACCCGCGAACGTTGGCACGCGAGCGCCCCGATCGTGGTCGGCAACAAGGTCGTGTTCACGGCCTTCGATTCGGACACGGTGGAGTGCGTTGACCTGTACGACGGGCGATCGGCGTGGAAGACGCCGATCGCCCGCCAGGAAAAAGACATGTACGTCGCCGGCGTTTACGACGAAAAGGTTCTGATCGTCGGCAAGGGCTACGTTCGCTTCCACAGCGCGACGACCGGCCAACAACTCAAGGAAGCCCTGGCGACGGGCGTTCCCACCGGCGTTGGAGCCGCGACCGAGAACCTTTACTTCCTGCCGATCCGGGCGTCGAAGGACAAGAGCAACGAACCCGGCATCATGGCGATCGACTTCAAGGGCATGCGCGTGAACGGGACGAGCCGATCGCGCAAGCGTGAAGCGGCCGGCAATCTGTTGTTCCACGATGGCGATCTGTTCTCCGTGACCCCCGCCGCCGTCTCGAGCTTCCAGCAACTCGACAACAAGATCAAAGAAACCGAAGATCGGCTCGGCAAGAACCCGAACGACCCGGTCGGCTTGCTCGACCTGGCGATGCTCCAACACGACGACGGCCGTCTCCAGCCGGCCATCGAGAACTATCGAAAGGCCCTCGGCAATAGCCCGCCGGAAGACGCCCGGGCGAAGGCTCGCGAGAAGATGTTCGAGGCGATCACCGAACTGCTCCGCGACAACTTCAACGCGGGCGAGAAGCTCCTGCCCGAATACCAGAAGCTGTGCGTGGTCGAAGTGCCGGCCACCGCGACCGAGGCGCAGAAGCAATTGCTCGCCGAGGAGGAACTGCGACGCAAGTCGAACTTCCACGCCCTCGTCGCGAACGGCAAGGAGACGCAGGGCAAGCTGCTCGACGCGTTCGAAGCCTACATGGCCTATGGCACGCTGGTCGGCAACAAGGAAATGGTTTCCGTGCCCGGCGAGACCAGCACGAACGCCCGGCCCGATGTCTGGGCCCGCGCCAAGATTCAGAACATGATCAAGAACGCGACCCCCGAGCAACGCAAGCCGCTTGAGGAGAAGGTCGTCACCGAATGGAAAAACGTCCGCGACTCGAACGACCTCGACAAGCTCCGTGGCTTCGTGAAAGTGTTCGGCGGCATGTTCGAGGCCGGCACCGACGCCAAGATCACGCTCGGAGACAAACTGTCGGCGAGTTCGAATGAAGACGACGTTCGCGAGGCCGAGTACATGCTGCTCGCGTTGCGCGAAGGGGACGATCAGCTCGCGGC
>JANLUE010000440.1:0-5046 GCA_031363325.1 Gemmataceae bacterium | reverse complement strand
GGATGTTGAAGGAGCCGCCGCTCCGCATGCGGTTACTCATTCGGGAGGAGGCAGACAAGCTCCTCAAGGTACTGCCGGAGCATTTGCGAGAAATGGCTGCGTTCTCGCTGGCGACAGGACCGCGCCCACCGTAGAGACGGTGCCGGCCTTCGACTTGAAGGCCCCGCCGATGCCCGGCAAGGAAGCGCCCAAACCGCCGATGCCGGGCGATTCGCTCGACCTGGTCGTTCCGCCGTTGCCGCCCGTTGGCGGGGCGGTGATCGGCGATTCGAAGCCGATGCCGATCCCGGCCAAGATCGAACCGATGACCTTGCCCGCGGTCCCCGGCCCAGCGATTGCCCCGGTCCTGCCGATTCCAATGGGCCCGGCGATCGCGCCCAAAGTCGTGAAGCCGGAGCTGCCGCCCGAAATCAAACCGGTCGCCTCGCCCACATCGCCTTTGCTAACTAAGCCGGAGCCTAAGCCGGAAACTCTCACTGCTCCGAGCCTAATTGGCCCGGGCGTGCCGTCGAACCGGGTGTCGCCGAGCGTCAGCGTCGAAACGGTGGTGCCGGACGCCGTCCCGCTCGGCAAGGACGCGAGCTACGAGATCGTCGTTCGCAACTCCGGACCGATCGCGGTCTCGGGCGTGCGAGTCGAAGAGGAAATGCCGGCCGGCACGCGCTACCTCGGCGGCGAGCCGATGGCCGATGTCACGCTGAACACGCTTCGCTATTCCGTAGGTGAGTTGGCACCGGGGGCCGAGAGACGCTTGAAGATCAACGTTCGCCCGGTCGGCGATGTCGACTACAAGACGAGCCCGCGCGTGACCTACACGGCCAGCACGGCGAACGTCGTCAAGATCACGCGACCGAAGGTGATCGCCAAAGTCACCGGCCCCGAGTCGGTTCAATTCGGCGACGAGGCCACGTTCACGATCGAAGTGAAGAACGAAGGGTCCGGACCGGCGGGCAAGGTGAAGATTCACGTGAATCTGCCGGCCGGCTTGAAGCACCCACAGCAACGGGATGGCTCGCCCGTCGAGGCGGAACTCCCGGCCCTCGCCGCCGGCGAAGCCCGGTCGGTCGTCCTGAAAACCAAGGCGATCGCGGCGGGCTCGCATTCGTGCGAATTGACCGTGATGGCCGAGGGTTGCCCGACCTCGACGGCCAAGGCCGTGTGCACGGTTCAACAACCGTTGCTCGAGGCCCGACTGGTCGGACCCGGCAAGGCGATGGTCCGCGGTGAGCCGACGTTCACGCTCGAACTCTCAAACCCCGGCAACGCCGCGACGCCGCATGCCCAGGCGGCCGCCTCGTTCCCCGAGGGCCTCGAGTTCGTCTCGGCGAGCGACGGCGGAAACTACGAACCCGGTAGCCGAACCGTGACCTGGAACCTCGGTGCCCAGGGGGCTGGAACGAAGAAAAACGTCACGCTCAAGCTGCGGGCCGGCCTGCACGGCAAGCTTTCGGTCCGGTCGATCGTCCAGGCCGGGGCGAAGCTGAAGGCCGAATCGGAATCGGTGATCCAGGTCGATGGCGTGCCGGCCGTGAACTTCGAAGTGGTGAACATCGATAACCCGGCCGAGGTCGGCAAGGAAGTGACCTACGAGATTCGGGTCTTGAATCAGGGCACCTGCCCGCTGACGAACGTGCGCCTGAACGCGGCGCTGACCGAGGGAATGCAGATCGTCAGCGTGACGGGCTCAACGAAGCACCAGACGGCCGGCCAGGCGATCGGCTTCGAGCCAATCTCACGCTTGGCCGTGAAGGCCGATATGGTCGTTCGAGTGAAAGTGAAGGGGACGGTCGCGGGCGACATGCGGTGCAAGGTGCAACTGTCCTGCGACCAGTTGAAGCAGCCGGTCTTCAAGGAAGAGAGCACGAACTTCTTCCAGAACTAGTTGGTTGGAAGTGCGGAATGGGGAATGCGGAGTGCGGAGTGATTCGAGTACTGAGTACTCGGTACTGAGTACTCGGTACTGAGTTGAGGCGTGGCGGGAGAATTCTTTCACTCCGCACTCCGCACTCCGAACTCCGCACTGATCGGACTTGAGGCGGTTCGCCGTCGCTGGTAATATCCGCCGACCGTAACCGGGGCCTGCCCACGGAGGGCGACGGCGGACGGATGGCGGGCCAGCCTTACGGGCATCGGGAACGGGGCGGCGCGACGGTTAACACCGGAACAGGGACGGCGCGCCGGAGAGGGAGGAGTCCGTCGAATGAACACGGGTCGTACGACAACCAGGGATCGAACTCGCGTCCATATCCGCTGGATGATCCGGCGAGATATGCCCGAGGTGCTTCGGGCCGAGCAGGAGAGCTTCGACTACTCCTGGACGGAAGACGACTTCCTGCGCTGCCTGCGCCAGCGCAACTGCATCGGCATGGTCGCCGAGGCGGACGATCGGGTCGTCGGGTTCATGATTTACGAACTCCACAAGTCGAAGTTGCACGTGCTGAACTTCGCCGTCGCCCCGGAATACCGGCGGCACGGAATCGGCACCCAGATGGTGACCAAGCTCGTCGGCAAGCTTTCGAGCCACCGGCGCACGAAGATCACGCTGGCCGTGCGCGAGTCGAACCTGGCCGCCCAACTGTTCTTCCGGGAACGCGATTTCCGGGCGAGCAAAGTGCTGCGTGGCTACTACGAAGACAGCGGCGAGGACGCGTACCTGATGCACTACAAGATCGCGGAGTTCGTCGAAGACGACGATTTGGAGGAGACCTACAACCGCATCGCCCAGTACGAAGAGAACTGATCCCGGGCGATGCCCGGCCGCAATACCCGGCCCCGGGCCGTCGGCGCGAAGCGCCCGCGGTTCGGGGTCGATGTGATTGGGGTGCCCATCGACTACTTGAACTCGACGGTCACCATGTGACTCTTTGTCTTCCGGCGGAAAGAGTAGCCTCGCTCCAGCTTGCATCGGATGCCGCCAAAAACGCTTCGATCGTCGAGGCCTCGTGAATCCGTCGCAACGCCTCCGCGTGAGCGGGCGATAGTGAGACTTGGCCGAGGTGAGGGCGATCAACGCCGCTGCTCATGGTGATTCTCCCGCGTCTTTCGAGATCCATGGTCTCCCTTGCAACGTCTCCGCGCGAAAAGTCGCACTCAACTCCCATTACTTGAATTCAGGAACGGCCGAGGGCAAGCCGACTCGCATGAAGAACCGCGCGAATGCTTGGGAAAAGTGTTCGAGGAATGGAGATTGCATTCGCCAACGATAGTGGAAAGTCTTGGCGTGCTCTTGAAGGAAGTCGGCCGGAAGCGACACCAGATGGCGAAAATCGACGATTACGGCCTTCTGATTGTTACTTGGCTCTTCGGGCGACGCGATCATGTACAGGCCCTCGCGACGACCTTTTCGAATTTCTTCGAGTACGTTTGGCTTGGCGAATCTGGGGTCTGATGCGGCGAGAACATCGACACTGTGGACAAGCGCCAAGAGTGGATACGGGGCCTTGCCCTGTTCCAGGTCACAACTCTGGGTGACTACGATCAAGTTGCCCGTTACGACCGGAACGTTCCGTGTGCCGTCGGAGGGCATCAATGGAGTTGCGGGATAGAAGAACGGGCATCCCGGCAACAAGTCGCCTTGAGCGAGTCCATTGCCTTCGAATTTGGTCCAAAATGGTGTCATTGCAAGGGTTCGAGTTCTGGAAGCGGGAGCGGTTTCACAGGACCACCGGACTCGAACCGAACCAAGAGAGAGGTTTGTCGAACGAACCCGGGAGTCTGGAGGGGACGCGCGTCGAGGTCGGCATGCATTTTGAGATATTCGTCAAGCGACATACCGACATCAGCGGCGTCGCGCTCAAAATCGTCGAGAATTGTCCGGGCGGCAAGCTGAACGCGACCGAGGGGCTGAAGCGACGCCTGAACGATGCCGTTTCCGAGACGCGGGTTTTCGACCGGCACCGTTCGTTCCGTTTTTTCTCGTGACCGTTGCGGTAAGCGATCATCGATCAGTTCGCCGACGTATTCTTCGATCGTCAATCCCTCGGCCCTGGCGTTCAGGCGAAGGTCGCTGACAACTGCGATAGGTAGCTGCAATGTTACCGTTTCAAACATTTCGAAAAACCGAGTTGAAAGGCGTTCCTTCGATTCTTTGTACAGGTTTCACGAGCGTTCCGTCGAGTTCGGAATGCGAATGTCCCGTCGTGCATCCGACCTATTCGACGGGCGTGTTTTCGCGGGAGTCCTCCGCCGGTAGAACAGACGCGTCGCGTCTCCGGGTGCCGAATCTCCGTGATGAACTACGCCGACGCCCTGGCCTTCTGGTTCGGGCGGATCGATTACGAACGTCGGCAGCCGAAGCCGGGCGACCTCAAGCTCGATCGGATGCGCGCGCTCCTTCGCCGACTCGGCGATCCGCACCGCCGACTGCGCTCCGTCCACGTCGCGGGCACCAAAGGCAAAGGGTCCACGTGCGCCCTGCTCGCCAGCGTGCTGCGGGCGGCCGGCTATCGCACCGGGCTGTTCACATCGCCGCACCTGGCCGATGTCTCCGAACGAGTCCAGGTCGATGGCGTGCCGATCGCGCCCGCCGAGATCGCGGCCCGCATGACCGAGGTCGCGGCCGCCGTCGCGGAGCTCGACCGCGAAGGGGACCCCGCCCGCTCGCCCACCTTCTTCGAGATCATCACCGCCCTGGGGTTCCTTCACTTCGATTGTCGCCGAGTCGAGGTCGCGGTCCTCGAAGTCGGGCTCGGCGGGCGGTTCGATTCGACCAACGTGTGCGAGCCGCTCCTCTCGATCATCACGAATATCAGTTACGACCACATGGGCCTGCTCGGGCCAACACTTGCGGAGATCGCTTATCAGAAGGCGGGGATCATCAAGCGCGGGGTGCCCGTGGTCACGACGGCCACACACGCGGACGCACTCGCGGTGATCGAACGCGAGGCCGTGAATCAGGCGGCCCCACTCGAAGTGCTGGGTCGCGACTTCGCCGCGACACGGTGTTCCACTGAACCATTCGAGCGACCCACGGCAAGGTTATCGCTCAAGGATCGCGACTGGGGCGAGGCGACGCTCGGACTATTTGGCCGACATCAAGCCGAGAAC
>JANLUE010000430.1:0-7143 GCA_031363325.1 Gemmataceae bacterium | reverse complement strand
ACCAACTATCAAAACCTGCCGAACGTGCTGTTCAAGAACCTCGGCGAATTGTCGTTTCGACCCGACTCGACGGCGAGCGGTCTCGGCCCACCAAGTCTCGCCCGACTTGGGTTCGGCACCGCGTTCTTCGACGCCGACCTGGACGGCCATCTCGACGCGGTCGTCGCAAACGGCCACGTGCAACGACCCGCGCGGGAGTTGTACGGCGTGCCCTTCGCACAAGAGGCCCAGTTCTTCGTGGGCCGTGGGCCGGGCAAATTCGAGGACGTGTCGAACAAGGTGGGCCCATATTTTCGCGAGCGTTTTGTGGGCCGCGGCCTAGCGGTGGCGGACTTCGATGGCGACGGCAAACCGGACCTCGCGTTCGGCAACAACGCCGGCCCGTACAAGCTACTTCGCAACGCGACCCCCACGTCGAACCACGGACTGTCGATCGAACTGATCGGCGATGGAGTGAAATCGAACCGCAACGCGATCGGCGCGAAGATCACAATCGAAATTGCCGGCCGCAAGCAGACGACCTGGGTGCTTGGCGGAGGGAGTTATCTTTCCGCCAGCGACCGCCGGCAGTTCTTCGGCCTCGGCGCGGCGACCAAAGCCGACCGCGTGACCGTTAGCTGGCCCGATGGCCGATCGCAGGAAGCGAACGACGTGATGGCGGGCCGATGGAGATGGGCCCAAGGAGGGGAGATGGTCGGGGTGCGCGAGTGATCGTGGGGTTCGACCGGGCGAGCGGAGCGGCGTCAGCCACCCGATCGAGCGCCAATGACGAATTTCCAAGTCTCCGAGCAAAGTTCCATGTCTCTCGAAGTTCATCGGGCGGCTGACGCCGCTCCGCTCGCCTGGTCGAAGACCTGGATGATTGTGTCACGAGCGAAGCTCACGGCTCGCCGACTTCCAGCTCCATGCGGAAGCCGGACTCGTATCGGTCCCACCAGCGAACGCACCACGGGCCGATCGGAAATGGGTGCAGGGCGGCGGGTTGGTCGCGGCCGTCGATCGAAATTGAACTACCGCCACGTCTCGAGCGCCGACTTCGCTTCCTTGACTGTGCGGCCGTCGCTCGATGTCTTGGCGATCGTCTCGACGGCGGCCCGCGCGTCCGGCCCACCCAGTTGCTCCAACATGCGAATGCCGCGCACCGCCCGCAACGGCTCGCCGAAGAAACCGCTCTCGGGAATGCGGACCCCCTGGCTATCGAATGCTTCGAGGATTTGCCGAACGCGCTCTTCGCCCTCGACGCCCAGCGCTTTGCGGGTCGGGTCGGTCAGGGCCGGGGCCGATCGAAGGCCGCCCTTCATGATCGCGGTCCGGGCCGTTTCGCGAACGCGGAACTCGTCGTGGTCGAGCTCGGAGATGTAGCGAAGGACTTTTTTCTGTTCAATCGACGCGGCCGCGACGCCATTGCGAACGATCTCGATCGCCCGCACCGGATCGGCGAGCAACGCCCCCATCGCCCGATGAGCGACCGGTGCGTCCAGCGAATCGAGGGCGTTCCAGACCTCCGCGATCGGCATGGCTGGCGGTTGGGGCACGCCCTCCGGAACTTGCCAGAGCAGAATGCTCGTATCGGCCCCGCCGGAGGCGAGCGTCTTGCGGTCGGCCGAAAATGCCACGGCGTTCACATCGCCGATGTGCCCGGTGAAGCTGGCGAGTTCGGTGCCCGTTGGCGCGTCCCAAACTCGAACGACCGGGTCCGGACCATTCGTGCCGGCCGCGATCAATCGACCGTCGGCCGAGAAGGCCAACGTGCGTAC
Organism: Gemmataceae bacterium; assembly: GCA_031363325.1. Lineage (GTDB taxonomy): Bacteria > Planctomycetota > Planctomycetia > Gemmatales > Gemmataceae > SIAJ01. The sequence continues at coordinate 5,386 of JANLUE010000430.1, read as the reverse complement.
GTCCCCTTCGCCGAAGCGTCGTTCGAGCGAATGGATCGTTCGGCCGGTGACGGCCTCGAGCAGCAACACTCGGCCGGCCGACGCGACGGCGAAGGTTCGGCCGTCCGGCGAGAACGCGCCGGGAATTCGCGACGACCGGGCTACTCGGCGAATCCAGAGCGGTTCCGCCTTGCCATCGGCCGCGATCGTGAAACTCCGCGCGGCCCCGTCACGCGTCACGACCGTGAGCACGCGACCATTCGCGACCAGGCTCGCGGCGACGGCCGGATGAATCAACTTGACGCCGCCCGCGATCGTGCCGGACTTCACATCGACGAGTGTTAGTTGCTCGGCTCCATTGGCGAACGCGAGTCGCTTGCCCCCAGGGGCGAGCGCCAGGACAGCGACCGATTCGGACGTGGACTCCCACGACCGGGCCGGCTCGAGCCGGGCCGACTCGACGGGTCCGATCGAATGGACTTTCTTGACGGAGCCGACGAACAGCCGATCCGCGTCGCGCGTCACCGCGAACGCCATCCCCCCGAGCGGCTTCGCCAGACGCGGCTGGCGCTTGTCCAGATCGTACGCCGTCCAGCCGCCATTCGTGCCGACGAACAGCGACTTCTCCGAGAGGAAGTTGAGGCAATGGATCTCGCCCAGACTCGTCTCGGACTTCGGCGCGGCGCTGGCCGTGCCGAGCCGGGCAATCGCGCCGCGTGGCAGTTCTTCCTTGTTCGGCGCGGCCGAGACGGCCGACGCCAGCGCGAGAACGGAGAGGAGAATTCGCATGGCGACCTCGAGTGGGCGGGTGGCTCGGCAGATAGACGCGTGGCGGGCCGGAAAATCACCGGTAAGTGCCAAGCGCCTCCATGATGTGCTCGCCGCCGTGTTCCGGGTTGCCGATCAGACGCTGGCCATTGCAATCGACCACGAAGTCCAACGAATGGAGCGGAATCCGACCGATGCGAATGGGCAAATCGTCGCCGATTTCACCGACGTCCACGGCACATTCGCGATCCTAAATCGTGATCCGCGCGACGGCATACATGTTCAAGGGCACCGTGCCGCCGACACCACGAACCTGTCGCGTTCGGAAATGGCGCAATCCGAGTTGTTGAATCAGGCGCTTCGGCATCATCAAGGTGGTCGCACCGGTATCGACGAGCGCGTCCGTCACGTCGATGAACCGAACTTGGTCCGGCGGGATCAAACCGAATTCTCGGTTCTCGACATCGCGGAGGTTTTCGATTCTTGCTTTCACCAGGACTTTGCCCATTGTCGCGGTTCCCATTGCGTTCTCCCGTTCGATCCGGGGCTGACCGTATTGTAACTCTCGCTCGCGGTGGGTGCTGGCCGAGCCGAAGGCGACTCGACTCGGAACGGCAAGCGTGGTTGACCGAAATTCACGCCTTGTTCTTCAGAAGATCGCGAATTTCAGTGAGCAGCTTTACGTCCTCGGGCGTGACTGGCGGCGGCTCAACCTTGGGCTTCTGGACCTTGTTCACCGCCTTCACGATCAGAAAGACGCAAACCGCGATGATCAGGAAGTCGATGATCGCCTGGATGAACGAGCCGTATTTGACAGTCGCCGAGGTGGCTTCCGAGCCAAGCTTGAACGAAAGCCTGGAGAAATCGACGCCGCCGATAATGGCTCCGATCGGCGGCATCAGGATGTCGTTGACCATCGATTGGACGAGCTTACCGAACGCCGCCCCGATGATAATGCCGACCGCCAAGTCGATCACGTTGCCGCGTTGAATGAACGCTTTGAATTCGGACACGATGCTCATGGACGGCCTCAACGAGAGAAGTTTAGCGGCAAGACATGTGGGGGAGCCGCAGTGGAAAGAGCCTATCGGGAAGGGTTTACGAGTAAAGCACGCTTAGAGCGATTTCCAGGTCGGCGTAGCGGGTCAAGGACTGTCGCCCAACCCGAAACGGCGACCTGGAAGTCGCTCTAATGCCCGGCGGCGGCATCGAACTCCCGCTCGGCTTGAAGTAGCTCAACCCAATTCGATGCCGTATCGAGTCGGTTCGATAGCCGCTCAATTTGATCGATGTTCAAGCCGCGCATGGTGGCTTCCGTCGCGGGGTCGGGTTGGCCAAGCAGCCTTTGAGCGGCCCGAAGGAAAATGACGCGCGTGCGCGCGAGGACTTCTTCTCGACCTTCTTGATAAACCGCCTGTGCAATTGTCTGACCCATGACTTCGAACTCCTGTCGACGATTGGAATCGGCAATGAGGCCAGTGGCCATTTCGTGCCACCGCTTTCGTTCCGCGATCGGGCGTCGGTGAAAGGCCCGTCCCATCTCAAATCCTATCAGGTCGCGCCACCGTGCGGGGTCAACCGAGTGCAACGAGTCGAGGCGGCCGAACACTTCGGCGAAGAGCGTTTCGGCTCGATCCGTACTCGCATTGTCGGCCTTGAGGATTGCCAAAGCCTGCAAGAACGGTTCCGGGCGCGCGAGCAATTCGTCGACGGAGTGGCCGGCCAAGTCCCAGTAAATCGGCTGCCAGTCGGGCACGAGGCCGTGAAAGCTCGTCGGTGGGCCGAGCAATTCGCGAAGCGACTTGGCGGATCCCCAGGGCCGAGGTCCTGTGTGCAAGACGATTGGCAGGATTGGCATCAAAGCGAAATCCGGCTTCGGGCTCGGGGCTCGTTCCCATTCCTGGAACTGCCGTTCCCAAACCGCACTTGAGTACAAGCAAATCCGAAGTGGGACCTGCCATTCCGCTTTCGACTGATGCTCGAGAAGCAAGCAGATCAAGGCGGTCGACTCCGGGCCCGCGACCCGGCAAGGTACTTCGAGCAACAGATCCGGAATCCGCCGCCGCCAATTTGGTGTCAGGAACTCGCGCGGGACCGGCCGCATCCGCTCGACTTCGAGATGCGAGGCGAGATCGGGCACCGCTTCCGCCAGAAAATCGCGCAAGTTTGGCGGCTTGCCAAGCAAGTCACGCAGGCTGCGATCGAGGAAGTCGTGCAGCGCGGGTTCTGGTTCCACGGCAGATCCCCTCCCTTTCGAGTCACGCGGTCGAAACCACCGCCGGCTCGACCCGGACGGTCGCTTCCTTCGGCATGCGCGTGTAGATCACGTAGCCGATCAGGCCGATGCTCCAGGCCAGGACGCGTTGCACGAGGCAACCGAGGATGCCGCCGACCGCCGCCTTGCCCAGGAGTGTATACAGCCATCCGTAGGCCGCCTCGCCACCGCCGACTCCGCCCGGCAACGGGAACAGGGCCTGGGCGGTCATGCCGACCGGGACGACCAACACATGCTCCGGCAATGTGGCCGAATCAACGTCCGGGAAGGCCGACACGCACAGGTGAAAGATCACGACCCAGCCCGCATGACCGACCAGAGTCATGATCAACGCGATGGCGATCGCCTTCTTTTTGCGGCGATAGAGCCAGCCGGCGCGCCAGAGTTCCCCCAGGGGGCCGCCGAGTTTTGGGATTCGCGTGAGTCGCGCCGCGATCGCTTCCGATCGATCCGCTTTCAACAAGCCCATCAGCGACCAGACGACCGCCGACGAGATCACGAGTACGCTCGTGAAGCGAACGATCGTCTTCAACGATTCGTTGCCGATCACGTGCGGGTCGCCGATCGCCCACAGCATCCCGCCGGCCAACATGACCAACCACGCCAGGGCCCACAGGCCGATGACGCGATCGATCAAGACGGTCGCGACCGCCACGGTCCGTCGCGTTTGTTCCCGAGCGACGGCCACGGCCTTGATCAAATCGCCGCCGACCGCGCCGGGCAGAAACGAGTTGAAGAAGTAGCTCACGAGCCCGAGTCGGATCGCGTTGCGCGGCGTGAACGGCAAATCTTGTGCTCGAACCAACACATACCAACGCAGGAACGTGATCAACAGACAAACGACCCAAAGCGAACACGCCAAAACGAATGGCCACGCGTTGATCGGTCGCGAAAAGATGTCCGTGAGGCCGGGCGAGGCCTGGAACTGTTGAGCTTGAACGTCGGCCGCAGCGCCGGCCAGGAGCGCGATCGCCTTTTGTTCGTCGGTGGGTTTGCCGGGCTTGGACGACCAGTTGGACGCGACGATGTAGGCGAGCAACCCGAGGCCGATGCCGTACTGAAGAAAACTTTTGGTGAGAACCGGATGTCGGCGAGCCCAGTTCGCGCACGCGGACACGACGACGCCGAGTCGGCTCTTCCAAAACGCCAATGTCACGCGCGAGTCCAGCGGCCGGCCGATCGGATGCGAATCATCGAACGTTCCGGAACTGATCTATTCTGCGGAAACGTGCCGGGGCCGGCTACCCGCGCCGGGCCACGGGCCAGGCGGCGTCGGGCCGAGCGATTCGATTTGCGATTCGGTCTTGAAGATGGTGAAGCCACGCGCGAGGTAGTTCGACAACGCCCCCGGATGATCCAGGTCGCAAGTGTGAACCCACACCCGCTTCGTGCCGCCGTCCCACGCGCGACGGACCGCCTCGCTCAACGCCCAGCCACCGAGGCCCACTCCGGTCCAGGCGGGCAACAGTCCGAAGTACACGATCTCGACATCGGCCGGTGCCTGACGTTCGAGTTCGAAGTACCCGGCCGGCACGCCGCCGACGGACACAATCCAGGTTTCCAATTCGGGTCGATCGAGGTACTTCAGCCAGTTGGCGTACGTCCACGGCAAGCGATCGAGCCAGTACCAATCGCCGCCGACGGCCGAGTAGAAGAAGCGATTGAGTTCGGGCTGCGGGGTTGGCACGCGGGCAACCAAGGAGTCGGCGCGGGGGGCGGGCTTTGGGCGCAAGGCCGATGGCGAGTGCATTTCCAAATGCGTGATGACGATGGGGGTATCCACGGGAATTCTCAAAACGAGCCAATTGCCAGGGCCGACCAGCCGGCCACGCCGCAAATCGTCTCGAGCGCCCCGAGTAGTCGGCTCAACTTCGCGTGGCCTTTGCCGCGATGGAACTCGTCCCGATCGGCCGCCCAGCCGCCGCGAACACCGAACACGATCGCGGCCGGCCCGAGGAACAACCCGAGACCGGGAATCAGCCCAATGATCGCGCACAGGTACGCGGCGCGGGCGGCGGGGTTGCCTTCGGGCAGGAACGAGACGGGGATTTCGCTGCGGTCGTTCTTGCGTCGGCGTGGCGGCGAGCCGGTACTCATTCGATAGGGGTTATGATCGACGGGCGATCGTGGCTACATGCCAAGCACGTCGCGATACGCTTCCTCGTTGAAGCCGACGACCAGCGTCTTGCCGACGAACGCCGTCGGCGCCCGCAAGTTGCCGGTCGGGCCGAGTAGATGCGCGAGCAGCGTATCGTCATCCGGGCGGTCTTTTTTCAAGTCGAACGTCACGACCTTCTTGCCGCGGATCGCCACGAGGCGATCGGCCTTTTTCGCAAGGGCCAGGGCGTCGGCCGAGCCGAGCTT
>JANLUE010000495.1:0-1923 GCA_031363325.1 Gemmataceae bacterium | reverse complement strand
ACTTATGTGAGCGTCCATCCGTCCGGACGGTTCGTGTTGGTGGCCAACTATTTCGGCGGCTCGGTCGCGGCGTTGCCGATTCTCGACGATGGGCGCTTGGGAGAACCGACCGACGTCCAAAACGACGAAGGGAAGATCGGCCCGACCAAGGCGACCAACGCCCCGAAGGGCAGTTTCGCGATCAGCGGCCACGATCGAACGCACGCGCACATGATCCAGGCGGACGCGTCGGGCCGATTCGTCCTGCATGTGGACCTCGGCCTGGACAAGATTTTCGTCTGGAAGTTCGACGCCAAAAAGGGAACGCTGACCGCGAACGATCCGCCCTTCGTTTCGCTGCCGCCAGGCGATGGGCCGCGACACTTCCACTTCCATCCCAACGGCCGATGGCTCTACTCGATCCAGGAGGAGGGCTCGACCGTCGTGCGGTTCGACTTCGACGCCGAGTCGGGACGGCTCACCTCGAAGCAGACGATTTCGACGCTCCCGGCCGGGTTCGCCGGCAGCAATTTCTGCTCCGAGATTTTGGTGTCGGCCGATGGCAAGTTCGTGTATGCCGGCAACCGACTGCACGATAGCATCGGCATCCTGGCCGTCGCGGCGGACGGCTCGCTGAAGTACGTCGGCGAGGAATGGACGCGCGGCAACTACCCGCGGAGCTTCGCGTTCGACCCCACGGGTACGTTCCTCTACTGTTGCAATCAGCGCGGCGACAACGTCACGACGTTTCGGGTCGATCGCAAGACCGGTGCCCTCAATTTCACGGGCCAATACACGCCCGTCGGCAATCCGTCGTGCATCGTGTTCCTCGATCGTGTTGTCGGAACGTAAACTCCGGTCGCGGCCCGGTACAATTCGGACATGACCGACCTCGATGACACGATCGTCGCCCTGGCGTCGCCGGCCGGGCCGGGCGCGCGGGCCGTGATTCGGCTCAGTGGGCCCGAGGCGATCCGCGTCGTCGGCCGATTCTTCGACGCGCTGCCGGCTGGCCGGGGCCTCGCGCACGGCCAACTCCGCTTGCCGGACGTTTCTTCGCCACTCGCGGCCGACGCCTACGTCATGCCCCGGCCACGTTCGTACACCGGGCAGGACTGTATCGAACTGCACACAATTTCGAGCCCCCCGCTCGTCGATCACTTGATCTCGACCTTGCTCACGGCCGGTGCCCGGGCCGCACGGCCCGGCGAGTTCACGATGCGAGCCTTCTTCGCCGGCAAGAAGGACCTGACCCAGGCCGAGGCCGTCCTGGCCGTCATCGAAGCGAGCACGACCGACGAACTGAAACAGGCCCTCGGACAGATGGCCGGCGGCATCACTCAACCGCTGCACGGGCTCCGCGACGACCTGCTGAATCTGCTCGCCGACGTCGAGGCCGGCCTCGACTTCAGCGAAGAGGATCTGCAATTCGCGGACAAGAAGGACGTGCTGCTTCGACTCGGCGCGGGCATCGCCCAACTCATCAATCTCAAGAAGAAGCTCGAAGATCGCGGCGTTAGCGATCGCCCGTTCCGCGTCGCGCTCGTCGGCAAACCAAACGCGGGCAAGAGCAGCCTGTTCAACGCGCTCGCGGGCGTGCCGGCCGCGATCGTCAGCCCGGTCCCCGGCACGACCCGCGACTACGTGACCCGGACCGTCACGCTCCACGGCACGAACATCGAACTGATCGACACGGCCGGCTGGCAAACGGGCGACGACTCGATCGAAGAACAGGCGCAGAGTCTGGGCCGCGATCAGTCGAACCGAGCGGACCTCGTGGCGCATTGCGTCGAAGCCGGGAGCTCCGACACGCGGAGCGAATCGCACCTGTTGGTTCGTACGAAATGCGACCTCGCGAACGTTGAAGCCGCTCAATTCGCGACCAGCGCCAAGACGGGCCAGGGCCTCGTCGAGTTGCGCCGCGAACTATCGGATCGAGCGAAG
>JANLUE010000407.1:0-5755 GCA_031363325.1 Gemmataceae bacterium | reverse complement strand
GTCTTGGCGACGCCGCGCTCCTTTGGCCCGCGCGCCAGGTCGCGGGCGGTGCCGAAGTCGATGAGCCGAATCGTTTGGCCGTCGGGCAACAACATCACGTTCTCCGGCTTCATGTCGCGATGGACGACGGGTGGCGACTGGCGATGCATGTGGGCGAGGGCCTCGCCGATCTTCGCCCCCCAGGCCGCCACCTGTCGAACCGAGAACGGCGTGGCCCCGGGTTTCTCGAGAAGGGTCAGCAAGTTGTCGCCCGGAATGAACTCGAGAACGAGGTATGCCGACGTGCCCTCCTCGATCACGTCGTAAACCCGCGGCACGATCGGCACGTGTTGCAGGGCCTTCAGGACCTCGGCCTCGCGCCGAAAGAACCGCTTACGGATCTCGAACTCTTTCGGGTCCGTGGCGATCATTTCCTTGATGGCCACAGGTCGACCGCCCATCACCTCGACCGCCTTATAGACGACGCCGAACCCGCCTTCCGCGAGATATTGCTCGATCCGATACTTGCCCGCGATGATCTGACCGATTGCACCCGGTAGTGCTCGGCTACATCGTTGGCAAAGGCGTTCGCCCGGCGGGTTCAACGTCCCGCAAGCCAGATTCGGGCAGATGTTGAGCTTGTCGCCGACTTCGACGGTCGTCGCGGGGGCGTTCGTGGCCCCGAACTGAAAGCCGCAATCGGGACAGTCGGGCGCTCCATCGGGAACCGCGGCCGCACAACTCGGGCAGGTGATCCTCGGGCCTTGTGCAGTGAACGCGACGGCACACTTGGGGCACTTGACGGACTTGCCGAGCAAGGCCGCCGGCAACTTGAGTTGCTGGCCGCAGGCCGGGCAACCGACGAGGCTCGGAGGAATGTCGTCCACGGGTTCGTCTCGGTCGATGCTCGGGTCGGCAGCAATCGATCATATCGTGTCCGTCGGTGCAATAACTGGTCTCCGCCACTCAATGCCTTCGCGTGCGCTCTTTTTCATAGAGAACCAATCCGCGATTCACGATTTCGGTGTGAAACGATTCGCCATCCGCCAGTCGCCATTCCAAGTTTCTTGGAGTACGGACGAGCAAGTCCATCGCGAAGTTTCGTTCGATCGCCAGCCGAATCTCGACCGACTGGTCGTGTTGATTTCGGCACGGCATCACGACCAGGATGTCCACGTCGCTATCGGCGTTCGGTGTGCCGTACGCGTACGAGCCGAACAGAATGATCTTGTCCGGCTGGTAGCGACTCGCCAATTCGCGCGCGAAGCGCCGGATCACGCGCATCGGCACGTCGGCGCCCGAATAATAGCGCGTCGGCTCGTCGGCGAGTTTCGTCTTCGCGGCCATGATGCGAGTCTGCCCTCCGATGTAACTAAGACTTTTTCCGGCCGTTCGCCTTGATTCCCAAGATCGACCGGCATTCCGTCCGAATTCGATCGGCCCAGCGCAACGCGGCCGTCGCCTGACGCTTCGTTGCCCAACTGCCCGGATACCGAAAATCGACGGCGAAGTCCGAAAGGTACAGGCCCCGACGAACGGTCCGAAGTTTGGGATGGTTCGGCGTCAGCAACGCATAGATCCCGATCAAATTGTGCGTTTTCGGAATCGGAAACGCCAATTCCTCCAAGAGAGCCTTCAAATATTTCTCCGCCGACTGTTGGCATGAGAAACAGATTTGATCCCGATAAAGCTTGCCGCTATTTGACACTTCGTTTAACACGTCTCGCGCCCGGCGGAAGTCGCTCTCGGCCTTTCGGACCCACTCCCGCGTTTTTCTTTTCATACAGGACCTTTCCTCGGGCCACGATCTCCGAATGAAAGCTTTCGCCGTCCTTCAACCGCCAGCCCAGGTTCACTGGCGTCCGAACCAGGAGGTCCATGGCGAACGGAGCCGCGATTTCTCACCGAATCTTGATCGACTGGTCGTGTTGATTTCGGCACGGCATCACGACGAGGATGTCCACGTCGCTATCGGCGTTCGGAGTTCCATACGCGTACGAGCCAAACAGAATGATCTTGTCGGGCTGGTAGCGACTCGCCACTTCGCGCGCGAAGCGACGGATCACGCGCATCGGCACATCGGCGCCCGAATAATAGCGCGTCGGCTCGTCGGCGAGTTTCGTCTTGGCGGCCATGAGGATCCGTTGTCCGGTCACACTCCGACCGGCTCGAGTTCCGGGACGCGGTCGGGGTCGTCGATCTCGAACGGCACGTCGGCTTCCTCATCCAACACCGGTTGCGTGGGGTCGGCCATGCCGTCCGGCCAAATGTGGAACCCGCCGGTGAACGACAGGCCCTGCCAACTCATCGACCACGTGCCCCAGATGCCCTTCCCCTCGTTGAAGCCCCGGTAGTCGAGCGCGTGCGCGCTGACGTACTTCTTTTCCCAGACGCACTGGCCATCGACCACGTCGTACGTGCCCGCGAACGTGAACGAGCCGACTCGATCGCGCCCGGTGCCCGTCAGCGTCCCGCCCGCGAAGGTCAGAGTCATTTCCATCTGATGCTTGCCGGGCAAGCGCCGATCGAGGAAGAAGCCGACCCACTTGCCGCTCGGGAAGCGGGGATCGCTTTCGACATTCGAGGGTGTGGACATGTTCGCCATCCTGACGTTGACGGCTGGGCGAAAGGCGCGACGGAGCGTGAGATAATTGTACACCATCCGGGCCGGAAATCGCACCCGGGAATTCTGGCGGAGCGTCGAGAATTTCGAGAGAGGCCGGGACGGTTGGCCTCCGACCGGCGCGAGGAGGCCGGTCTCGACTTCGTTCGTAGAATGCTGGCGGAACCGATTTTTCTCCCCGGAGGACTGCATGAAGATCCGCACTCTGTTCGCCGCGCTCGCCGCCCTGTTCGGCGCGACGGCCATCCAGGCCGCCAACCCGGTCGTCGTCATGGAGACCAGCAAAGGCACCATCAAGATCGAACTGTACGAGGACAAGTCCCCGATCACCGTCAAGAACTTTCTCCAGTACGTGGAAGACAAGCACTACGACGGGCTGATCTTCCACCGCGTGATCGATGGGTTCATGATTCAGGGCGGCGGGTTCGACGTCGATCAGAAGGAGCGGAAGGTCCGCGACCCGATCAAGAACGAATCGGGCAACGGCGTCCCGAACAATCGCGGCTACATCTCGATGGCCCGCACGCAGGTCCTCGATAGCGCCACCTCGCAGTTCTACATCAACGTCAAGGACAACGGGTTCCTCGATAAAAACCAGTACTGCGCGTTCGGCAAGGTCATCGACGGCATGGATGTCGTCGACAAGATCAAGGGCGTGAAGACGGGGGCCAAGGGCAAGTTCGATTCCGACGTGCCGGCCGAGGACATCGTGATCAAGTCGGTGAAGAAGGACAAGTGATTCCGCGAAATGGGAGATCTCACCACAACGGACACAACGATCACCAAGGAAAACCAAATCGGGAGGCATCAAACAATCGATGTTTTCTGATTGGTTTTCCTTGGTGATCGTTGTGTCCTTTGTCGTGAGATGTATCGAGCGCTTCGGGGCTAACGGCGTATTCACTCGGCCGCTTCGAGCGTCGCCGTCATCGAGCCCTGGCAGCGCGGGATGAGCGGGTCCGGCCCAAAGGCGTGGATCTGTTCTTGCTTCAACTCCGCATGTTCCTTCGACGTGGTCAGGACGATCACGCGGCCCTTCTCGTGGACCTCGTCGGCCATCTTCTTGCCGAGCGGCTCGGGGTGGGCGAAGAGTTGCTTCAACATGCGGATCACATAGTCGAAGGAATGGTCATCGTCGTTGTGTAAAATGACGTGGTACGGCGGCTGCCGCTTGATCTGCGTCTTTTCCTTGCGTTTTTTGACGGGCGTCGTTGCCGTACCGCTCATGAGAGGTCCTTCTGGGCTCCGTGCGTTATTCCCCCGCTCCGCTTCGGAGAGAAGGAACCCAACCAACTCACCTCGGCATCGTCGGTCGCTCGACGGTCGGCGTGGACGAGCCGGCGAGGGCTCGGCCGTAACAGACCAGGGCGATATCGTCGAACTGCGGATGGCTGCCGGCGTGGCCCTGGACCGATTGCACGATCCGGGCCCCAATCTCGCGGGCCGTCAGAACCGAGATGGCGTTCGTCGCACTTTGAATTGTACGTTTCACGCCCTCTTCCATGAACCGTTGGCCGCTCGCCGGCTGGGCGTCCTCGATCCCATCGGTGTAGACGATCACGCTGTCTCCCGGCCCCAGGTCGAGCACGAACGACTTGTATTCGTGGCCCGGCACCCAGCCGACCGGGAAGTCGCCGAAGTCCTTTTCGAAGACCTTCACGAGCTTGTTCTGTTCCTGGCGGTACACCCACGGCGAGAGATGGCCGGCACTCACCAATTCGACCGTGTGCGCCTTCGGGTCGATGACGGCCGCCGACAGCGTCACGTAACGATCCTCCAGGTTCGCGAGCATCAATTGCTCGTTCAAATGCGTGATCGCTTCGGACACGGTCTTGCGCGTGAGCATCGAGACGCGGGCCTCGCCACTCAGCCGCGCCATGAGGAGAGCGGCCGGCACGCCCTTGCCGGACACGTCGCCCAGCAACACCGCGAGACGGCCATCGGGCAACGGAATGAAGTCGTAGTAGTCGCCGCCGACCGTGCGGGCCGCCGTGTAGTGGGCGTAGAATTCGTACCCCGGTAGGAGGGGGAACGATTGCGGCAGGAACCCGAGTTGAACTTTCGAGGCCGCCCGGTTTTCCTCTTCGAGTTTCTGTTGCGACAGGATCGTTTGATGGAGCCGGGCATTCTCGAGCGCGACCGAGGCTTGGCCCGCCACGCAGATCAACAACTTGACGTCGTCTTGCGAAAACTTCTTGCTGCGGTCCTGGCTATCGAGCTGAATCACGCCGAGCGGTTTGCCGTCCTGAGTGGCGAGCGGCACGCACATCACGGACCGAATCTTGAACTCGGCGATCGACTGGGCGGCGTTGAGGCTCTGGTCGGACGATGCGTCCTCGCTCAGGTACGATTGCAGCGTCTCCAGGCATTTGCGAATGATCGTGCGGCTGTATTGCTCGGCCCCGACGGACGGCCGACGCGTCTTGACGACCACGGGCCGCAAGCGATTCTCGTCGTCGAGTTCGATGATGAAGCAGCGATCGGCCTGCCGGAAAATCTTGAACAGTTCGTCCGCGATCTGCGGGAACAGCGATTCCAGGTTGAGCGTCTTGCTCAGGGCCGTGCTGATGTCGAGGATCGCGCGGAGCTTTTCGCTCGGCTGGGCGTCGAGGAATTGTTGCGGCGAGACCCGCTGGAAGGTGGCCTCGACCGTCGTGTTGTGGCTATCCTCGGGTTCCTCGGGCGGCGCGACGCCCGCGCCCTTCTTGATGAACGGCGGCAGGTCCGGCTTGGCTTTCTCGTCCTGGTAGGAAAACAAGAAGTCGCAAATCTTGATGTTGTCGCCGTTCTTGAGCGGGTTCGGCCACCGCCCTTCGACCTGCTTGTTGTTCAAATAGGTTTTGTTGCGGCTCTGCAGGTCTTCGACGAAGTACTGGCCGTTCGAGGGCACGATGCGCGCGTGCTCCCGGCTGACGGCGTTGGCCGGCAGAACGACGCGACACTTCTCCGGGCTGCGCCCGATGAGGAGCGCATCTTGATTGAGCTGATGCTTCTCGCCGGAGGCGGAACCATCGGGGGTCTTGGTGAGGATGAGACTCGGCATGGACCACCGTGGGGTGCGGGCCGAACGCGATATCCGGGAAAGGAGATTGTAACCGACGATTCCGGTCGGATCAATAATCGAGTCGAACGAAGAGCTTTTCGCCGTGGCAT
>JANLUE010000401.1:0-3703 GCA_031363325.1 Gemmataceae bacterium | reverse complement strand
CTCGACAAGTCGGCGGACCGTCCAGTCGATCTCGAAGAACGACATCCGTTGCCCGCGTTTGCCGTACGACGAGAGCGACCCGGTGCCGAGGCCGATGCAGGCGACATCGGTGTTCTTCCGTGACGAGCCCTCGAAGACTTCGAACATCTTCCCGACGGGGCCGGTGCGATGGTAGTACGAAAGCGGTTCGCGATCCGGGCCGGGCAAGTCCATGTCGGCCAGGAAGCCGAAGCCCAGATTGCGGAACGTGAGCTTCTGTAGAGGCGTCATTTTGCCGGGGTAACGATACTGTTTGCCGTGAATGGTTGAGCCGTGCAGGAGGTAGCGGAAGTCTTCGTCCGCATCGACTTTGAGAGTGCCGAAGAAACTACGTGTGTAATAAGGTCGATTCTCCTCGGGCAATTTCCGGGTCTCGCGCCAGGTGGTCACGTGGCAGCCAAACCAGATCGCGGCGACACACAATCCGAACCGAAAGGGTCGATCCACGAAGAAGTAGCACGCGAGTGCGGGGATTCCGAACGCGACGATCGTCGCGATCGTCGCTGGAACGAAATTCATATCGTTTTTTTCGATCACCCACTGACAGGCTTCCAGCACGGAATCAAAGTTAGCCGAAAGCAATTTGGCGGCGGCGAAAAACAGGAACATCGCGGCGAGTGTCTTGAGTGTGTAGGTCAGGGGCGGTTCGTCCGTGCCCCCCGACGCGAAGTCACTCAGGCGCGGCAGGACCATGCAGGCCGCGATGATTGCAATTGGATATTCCGTCACGTGCGTGAACACGAGGGGAGCGACTAGTGCGTTGAATGTACCCCCGAGCATGCCCCCGAGCGACATCGTGAGATAGAACCCGGTAAGGTGTCGACTCGATGGCCGAGTGCGGGCCAACTCGCCGTGACACACCAAGGTGACCAGGAAGAACGTGAGGAAGTTGAGGCCGATTTGCCGGTTGTGCGAGAGATTGATCAGCTTCGTTCCGTCGATTGTGGCCGAGGTCTTCATGAACACGATCAACAAGATCAAAACCGGCGTCAGCAATGTCGCCCCGAGGTGGACCCACGATGGCGTGAGTTTTGAAAACACGATGATGAACGTGATCAGGTAGAGCGCGAGTGGAATGATCCAGAGCAACGGGAGCGAGACCATGTCGGTCGTGACGCTGGTTGTCACCCCGAGCATCAGGCTCGATGGGACGGCCGCCAGGATGATCCAGCGGAGCTTGGTCATCCAGTTCGGAGCGTCGTCGGGCTCGCGGCTTTTCTTGGCGCTCGGCTCGGGCAATTTCTTGAGCGGCACACTCGAGACGACGCCCGCGCAGGCCGCGATCATTACGACCAATACGCCGAAGCCGACCGCCCAGAGCCACGCTTGATGGACGAGCCGCAGGTTCGGTTCGACCACGAACGGATAGGCGACCAGCGCCAGCAAGCTGCCGAAGTTGCTCGCCGCATAAAGGAAGTATGGGTCTTTCGCCGAGGGATGGCCGGTCTCGGAGAACCATTTCTGCAGGAGTGGGGCCGTCGTCGAGACGGTGAAGAACGGGATGCCGATCGCTGCCCCGAGCAGAATCAACACGCCGAAGAACGGCACGTCGCTGCCCTGGGGGGCGAGGCTTTTCACGATCGGCACCGGGGAATGATTCTCCGTCAGCACGGCCCCGATTGCCAGGGCTCCGACCGCGAGGCACAGCACGAAGCCATGGACAAGAACTTGCTTGCCCGTTGGCAGAGTGGAGGTCGTCTTGTGCGCGTAGAAGTAGCCGGCCAGGAGCAGCGCCTGGAAGAACACCATGCATGAGTTCCAGACGGCCGGCGTCCCCCCGACGAGTGGGAGGATCATCTTGCCGACCATCGGTTGGACGAGAAAGAGCAGGGTGGCGCTGACGAACATGGTCAGGCCGAAAAGAATCGGCACGAGTCGGCTCTCCGGGCCAAGGGGGACGCCCGAAATGATACGGCCGAACGGGCGGATGGCATGTTTTGTTGGCGGGCGGCCGACCTTGTCGGGGTCGGCCCAAACCAGGTTACAGTCGATTGGAATACTGCCGACGAACTCGGCCGAAGACTTTCTTGGTCGGCTTCACATCGGCGTCGGACTTGTTGACTTTCAGCTTCGGAGCGAACGCCTCGAACCCTTCGATCGAGTCCGCCTGGATCAGGTGGTTGATCGTCGTCTCGATGTCCGTCAACTGTCCGCCCTGCTCGGGGGTGACGAACGAAATCGCGACCCCGTCGGCCCCCATGCGGCCCGTGCGGCCGATCCGGTGAACGTAGTTTTCCAGGTCGTTCGGCAGGTCGTAGTTGATGATGTGCGAAATGCCCAGGACATCGATGCCGCGACTCATCACATCGGTCGCGATCAGGACTTCGATCTTGGCCTCGCGGAAAGCGGCCATGATGCGTTCGCGCTGCGGCTGGGGCAAGTCGCCGTGGATGGCGGCCGCCTTGCCCTGATGCCCCTTCAGGTTGCGATAGAGCCGATCGGCCCCACGCTTTCGCTCCACGAAGATGATGCACTGCCGAGGCTTCTCGCGATCGAGCACGCGGATCAACAATTCGGTCTTGCGCTCCTCATCGACCGTCATGTACTTCTGAACGATCTTCTCGACGGTCAGCACCTGCGGCGAGACGTTGATCATCTCCGGTGCGGTCATGTACCGATCTTTGAGCTTCATCACGTCCGAAGGCAGTGTGGCGGACATGAGCAGCGTTTGCCGCTTGGTCGGCAGTCGGCGCATGATCTTTTCGATCTGCGGTCGAAAGCCGATGTCGAGCATCCGATCGGCTTCGTCGAGGACGACGTAGCGAATCTTGCTCAGGTCGATCGTGCCGCGCGTGATGTGGTCGTTCACGCGACCCGGCGTACCGACGATTAGCGTGCAGCCCTGGCGAAGCTTTTGAAGCTGGCCGCCAAAGCGTTGGCCGCCGTAGACGGCCACGGTCTTGAAGTGGCGGCTGGGGGAAAGCTTTTCGCCTTCCTCGGCCACCTGAACGGCGAGTTCGCGGGTCGGGGCCATCACGATGGCTTGCGGCTTCGACGGATCGCCGCCACGCCAGGAGTTCATGAAGGGGAGCAGAAAGGCGGCGGTCTTGCCGGTGCCGGTCTGAGCCTGGCCGATGACATCTTTACCGGTCATGGCGACCGGGATCACGGCGGACTGAATCGGGCTGGGATCGACGTAACCGGCCCGGTCGAGAGCGTCGATCAGTGGGGCGATCAGGTCGAGGGAACGGAACCCGGCGGTGGGCGTGGCGGGCTCGGTCGAAACGGCGGACAACAAACAAACTCCGAGTGGAAGAAGTGAAACAGAACCTACATTTGAATGTTATACCGCGACCGGGGGTGTTTTGTCCAGTGCGATGGAGAACGAAGCCAACTCGGGGCTCGCGCGGCGCGGCCGGGCCATTGACCCGGAACGGCGCTCGCTGCGCCAAGTGGCCTGGGTGAGGGTGACATTTTTCGCCGGAAGGTCGTTCGATCACGCCCACCGGCTCGTTAGGTCATTATCGAGCTTCAGGTTGATAATGACGTTGACATCCCGATCAATTCCACGGGCTTGACGCGTGGGCATTGACACGCCGGAGACGTGGCAGCCGATCATCGGATGGTAGCTCGACGCGTGAGCGAGGGCGAGCGTCGCGTCCCAAAAACGCTTGGCGTTCCTCGGATGGTAGCCCGACGCGTAAGCGAGGGTCAGCCAAATTCC
>JANLUE010000385.1:0-7854 GCA_031363325.1 Gemmataceae bacterium | reverse complement strand
GGTGGCGCTGCATCACCTCGACGCGCCCTGGAAGCCGGCTGAGGTCGAGCAGCGGGAAGGTCGCATCCTCCGTCAGGGGAACGACAATGCGGAGGTGGGCATTTACCGGTACGTCACCGAGGGTTCATTCGATGCCTACATGTGGCAGGCACTGGAGACCAAGGCTCGGTTCATCGCCCAGGTGATCACTGGCAACAACGCTGTCCGCTGCGCCGAGGACATCGGTGGCCAGGAGCTGTCCTATGCCGAAGTCAAAGCCATTGCGTCCGGTAACCCGGCGGTTCTGACACTGGCCGAGGCCGACGCTGAAGTGCAGCGGCTAACCCTGTTGAAAAAGAGCCACCTGAACGAACAATTCGTCGCTCGCCGAAGCGTGCGTGATCTGCCCCGCACCATCGAAGACATCACCGAGCGACTATCGCGGCTGACGGCGGACGGGTCTACCTGCACGACTTCGGACCCGGAGTCGATCATCATCGGGAGCCGCACCTGTGCGTTCGCGCAGGCGCCCGCCGTCTTGGCCCCCGCAGTCGAGTCCCTGCCTCGCAATGTGCGGGAATTGCGGCACATCCCGCTGGGAATCTATCGTGGCCTGCGCTTTGGCCTTGTCCTGCATCCTCAGTTCCCACCCGAAGCCTACCTGAAGGGTGCGACCACACGGCAGTCGATGCTATCCCGTGAACATCACGGACCGCGCGCGATCCTGAACGCCATCGAACGCTTGGCCAACGGTTATGGCGCGGAATGCACCCGCCTTCGTCAAGAACTCGCCATCGCGGAGTCACAGCTCCGCGACTATCAGGCGCGTCTCGGCAAGCCGTACCTTCACGATGCGGTACTGTCCGCCATGGCGACGGTACGCGACCAGCTTGAAGCCTGCCTTTCGGGTGCGAGTCCAGAGCTTGGCGACGAATCGTCGCCAAGCGTTGATGTTCTTGTCGAACAGTTCCAATCGCTCAAGGCTTCCACAGCGTTGGAGGCTGCTCCGGAGCGCACAGGCAATCGTCTTTCGTCCGCGGAAGTGCCGGTGACGGCGATCATCCGTCGCCGGCTGGCCGCGGTCGCATGTGAGCAACGTTAGTCGACGAGGGACGTGGCGGGATGACGACCGGGCATTGCTGTGCGACTGGATTGCCCGGAAGGCGTAGTATTTACGCGTCAACGCTAATTCGAAATCGACCGGTGGGTGGGGGCAGTGGTCCGGCTCTCTTTCACCAGCAAACACGCCGACGCACTCGGCCATTGAATGATGAGGGCGATATGGCCAAACGCAGTCCCGGCAAATCGAAATTGGATGTTCTTTTCATCGGCAACAGCTTCACCGCGCGTAATGATCTACCCGGATTGATCGAAAAGCTTGCGGCGGCGCGGGGCAAGACGCTCCGACACCGTCTGATCAGTACCGGCGGCGCATCTCTGCGCACGCACTGGAACGCCGGCGAGGCGCCGAAGGCAATCCGTGAGGGCGGGTACGACACCGTCGTGCTGCAGGAGCAGAGTACCCTGCCGGTCAAGAACGCCGATCGAATGCACGAGAACGTTCGGTTGTTCGACGAGGCAATCGCGGCTGCGGGTGCGAAAACGGTCCTTTACATGACGTGGGCTCGGCGGAACGCGCCGGAAGCCCAACAGGTGATTACTGGCGCGTACATCGGCATCGGACGGGAACTAGGCGCGACCGTCGTGCCCGTTGGATTGGCCTGGCAAGACTTGCTCCGCAAGCACGAAGGACCGGTCTTGCACGACCGGGACCAGAGTCACCCCACCCTGGCCGGGTCGTATCTGGCCGCATGCACTTTCCTGGCAGTACTATTTGGTGAAAACCCAGTAGGAATCGGCATCGATGTCGCCGGATTGAATGACGAAGACGTGGCGCTACTGGAGCGCGCCGCGTGGCAGACGTGCCGATTGATCGCGAAAGAAAGCGGCAAGACCACCAAGAAGAAGCGTCCCGACTGACTGCCAAAGGCGGCAAACTCGATCACTTCGTCTCGGCATTGTAGCGCTCGACGGGGGCTATCCGGCCTTTCTCCCAGATAAACACGTCGAAAAATGATGGGCTAACGTCCCAAACGACGCTCATGACCTTGCCCGCATATCCTGGACAACCTGAAACGTAGTGTTCATGAACAGCGACATATGCGCAGTTCACTGTCTCATCGATGTACCCCTCGCTGGCCAGCCAGCCAGTGAGTTGTCGAAGTTCTTCGGCGTTGGGTGCGCGGGGTTGGGATCCTGTCGATGCTTTGTCATTCTTCGTCATCGGATAGCGGGGGAACTGAATAGGAGCGTACCACACCTGTCAGCCGATTTGCACGATGCCCTTACATGTGGTGCAGTGGTAATGGTGTTTTTCGACGCCGCAAACGCAGGTGTTGTCTGGCATGTAGAACGGATCATCGAAGACCTTGGAGCATTCGCACCAGACCGCTCGCGGAGGGTACGAGTTGGGAACTGGTTCAGCCGATGATGTTTCGTTGGCTTTCGCCATGATGAAAAGGAGGAAAGAAATCAGAAGCCTGTTGGGCAGGCGACACTGTAACTGCACGCCTGGCCCGCCGTCATAGCCCGATGGCTTGACGGCTGATGGCCGGGGCGTGCTAGGCTTTCGGAGCCTGCACAGGTCAATACCGAAAGCAGACACCAACAAAAAAGCCCCCACCGATCAATGATCGGTGGGGGAAAGACTTCCGCCGGTTTCTTCAGGATTCCTGCATTGCCATGTCCAGGTAGAGGTTCGCAAGGGCGGACCAATCGATTTCGTGTACGTCAGTCGAGAACAGCTCGAAGAACAATCCGGACTGCTCCGCCGCGAGGGCGGACGCAACAATTCGCACTCGGAACTCAGCAGCGAGGGCCAACATCGGATTGTCAAAGGCGTCGGCTGCAATTTCATCGTCCCAACAGTCACGATCACCAAGCTCCGCCCACTCGCGAGCAAGATCGCGGCACTGCTGGTCCAGATCCGGATCGCCTCTGATCCACAGATGGGCCATGCGCGTGGCATAGTTGGCGTCCAGTTCAATCGGCGGCATGTCCGTAAAGAGGTCACGCATCATGGCGCGGCCTCTTCTGGCCGTCCGTGCCGCTCGATGGATGATGCGGCATCGGAATCGACGGTGCCGCGAGCCCTCCCGACCAAGCGATTAACCAGAAGCGGGAAGTAGTACGTCATGCAGCCGTCGCCAAAGGCGTCGGACTCCACGTCGTACCCATCCGCGCAGTCGAGGCAGGTCACCGTCAGCGATACATCATCGAAATCCACGATTTGCAGCCGGCCGCCGCAGGAGCGACACACACCGTCTTCGGTTCGCACGTTCACGGGAATCTCCCTGGTTTGAAGGACCGGTTTCCGAACTCGTTGCTTCCACATTGAAAGCAACCGGTCCGATCGTGCGGTGAATCCAGGGATTTCGCCAGAACGAGAGACGCCGGCGGGCGGGCCGGCAAAGGGCAACAAGATCGCGACAACGACATACGGAGGACCGTGGGAGGGCTACGAGAACCGTGTCAGGGGCAAGGCGCCCTAGACGGGCCAGAGTGGGCGCGTTCCCTTCCTTCATGTCCGCGCCTCTCTATTGCACCACCGATATCTACCTGAGCAGTTTTCTGTGCCATCGCTCGGCCAAGTTCATCGGCCTCCAACGGCTCGGCCCTAAAAAAGTCGAGTTCCGTTTTGAGGCGGATCGTGAGTTGCACGACTTGCTCCGTCTTTACTGGAGCGGACAACTCACTCCGGTCGTTCCATGGGAACTCTTCATGTTCCATTACAAGCTCAAATGCCTTTCCATTACCCATCCCAAATAGGCCTATGTCTACCCCCACTCTTTTTCTGTCGGCACTTCGAGCCAATGCTCCGGCCATAACCCCCGAGCAGTTTCTGCGCTATCAGCCCGGCTGCTTCATTCAGTATTTCGACGACACGCCGGCCAAGGATTCCAGCAAGGCACTCTCTGCCGACCGCTATGACTCGGCCGTTGCCGCCCGAAAGCAGGCGGCCCATATTTCGGTCTGCTATTCACTTCAAGCGTTTCAGAAGTCGCGCACCAAGGAAGGGTTTCTGTGCCACCGCAACATGGGTGTGGACGTCGACCTAGGCGACAACGGCGAAATTGATCGAGCCAAGCAGGTCTATCTTGCCGATGTACTCGCCAGGTTTCCGCTCGGTCCACACTGGTTGACGGAGACGGCGCATGGATTTCACTTGGTTTTCCGGGTGGTTCCGACGCGTGAGCCCGCGAGCGTCGTGCGGGCCGAGGCACTCAACCGCCGGCTTGTGCGGACGCTCCTCGGCGATGAGCACGCGGCAATTCTCACCCAAGTCTTTCGTGTGCCCGGCACGCTTCAGTTCAAAGATCCTGCCAACCCATATCGCTGCCGCTTGCTTCTCGATCTGAGCGGAACGACCCCACCGTACACACTCGACAGAGTTGAGCAGGTGTTGGCCGATTTGGAAGCGGCGAATCCATTTCGCCAGATGCCTCCTAGTTCTCAACAGGTTGGACCAAGTTGCTGGCGAAAAGCAATAAATGAGGTGACAGCGAATCCAGATCGTCAGTTGCGGACTTTTTCGCAGCAGAAAGAGCTTCAACTATGGCGACAAGGACTGAATGGGGTACGAGAAGGACAGCGTAACGCGGTGGCCACTTCGTTGATCGGACGAATCGTCCACGCATTACCAATGGACCTTTGGGCAACTGCCGGATGGGGTGGTTTGAAGGAATGGAATTTACGGAACAGCAAGCCGTTGTCTGAACCGGAACTGCGGGCCGTGTACGACAGCATCACACGCCGCGAACGAGCCAAAGCGAGTCAGCCCGGCGAACGTCGAAACGATCGTCCCGGAGAGCGGCATTCAGATGAGGCCGGTCGAGGACCAGTCTCAAGAACTAACATGTAGTCCATTCCCCATCAGCCCATGCCAACCCATGACGAATGGAAGCACCTACTCCGTGGACACGATTTGAGCGACGCTGAAGTCGAGCAATTTGTAACTGAGATTCGCGCTTTCCTAGCCCAGTTTTTGGACGACTATTTTCGTGACGAGTTCTTGACAGATGAGGTATAGTTTCTGCGCTTATCCATGCCGAAAGCCATCATTTATTGCCGGGTGTCGTCCGATCGCCAGGTCCGGGACGGGCACGGACTCGCTGGCCAAGAGTCCCGCTGCCAGCGGTTCGCCGAAGAACGAGGATATGAGGTGGCCGCCGTGTTCCGCGACGAGGGAGTGTCCGGCGGCGTAATCGACCGCGAAGGTATACAACAAGTCCTCGACCTACTCGATACCCAGGGCGGCTCGGGAGAATGGGTGGTCGTAATCGACGACATCAAGCGACTGGCACGTGACCTGATCGGTCACTTCACGCTCCGCAAATCCATCCAAACACGCGGAGCCAGGCTGGAGAGTCCTTCGCACAAGTTTGGCAACGAGCCGGAGGAGGTCTTCGTCGAATCGATCATGGCCGCGACAGCCGAACTCGAACGCAATCAGAACAAGAAGCAAGTGCTCAACCGGATGAAGGCTCGGCTAGAAGCCGGGTATTGGACGTTCTACCCACCTCCCGGATACGCCTATGCGAAAGTGCCCGGCCACGGCAAAATGCTGGTCCCACACGAACCAGTAGCGGGGATCATCCGCGAGGCGATTGAGGGGTTCGCAAGCGGGCGGTTCCCGAACCAAATCGACGTCCAGTATTTCCTGCGGTCGAAAGGTTTCAACCACTGGGGCCGAGGCCCTGGGACTTACCTGGAGCAAGTCAAGCGAATCCTGACACGAGAAGTGTACACTGGCTTTATCTCCTACCCGCCCTGGAACGTGACCACGCGCAAAGCTCACCACGAGCCACTCGTCAGCCCCGAGACGTTTGACCGCGTCCAAGAACGCCTTCGCGAACGCGCAAAACTTCCCCGCCGTCGAGACGCGAACGAGGACTTCCCACTCCGCGGGTTCGTGCTCTGTCCGGCCTGCGAAAAACCGCTAACCGCCGCCTGGAGCCGCGGGAAGAATAGCCACTTTGCGTACTACCGCTGCAAGACCAAGGGGTGCGATCGTTGCCACAAGGGGATCCGAGCAGATCGAATGCATGCCGATCTGGACGCTCTCCTCGCCACGCTCAAGCCCCGACCGGCGATTCTCGACGCGATGCGGCAAGAACTGCTCAAGCTGTGGAAAGACAAGAAGCTATCGGTCGACCAAGTCCGACGGGAACGGCGGAAGAAACTGGACGACCTCCAGAACCAAATCGACGGGTTCGTGAAAGCCGTCGGGCAGTGCAGCAACCCGACCATAATTCGGAAAATCGAAGAAGAAGTGGCGGCGTTGGAGGCCAAGAAGCTCCGCCTCGGCGGGCAGATTGAGGGAGCGAAGAGTTACGACTTTGAACACGCCCTGGACTTAGTACTCGATTTCTTGAAGAATCCGGCAATTGTGTGGCATTCGGGGGACTTGGCCCAAAAGCGGTTGGTCTTACGGTTGGCATTTTCAGCACCTCTCCGATATGACCAAAAATCGCGGTTTGGAACACCATCCTTTTCGCTTCCCATCAACGTTTCGTGCGTACTCGAACTCGACAAATTGGAACTGGTGGACCAGATCCGAATTAGTTGGAACACCTTCGAGCCGGTAATCCAGGATTGGGGAGCGGCATTACAATCGCAGTCCGAAGCCAATTTTGCGACTCCGCGACCGCTTGTTGACAGTCGTGGTATTTGTGCCGAAGCAATCGCCAACGCAGCGTAACTTGCCCAGTTTGAATTCGGCTTAGATGCCCGACAAATTAACCTTGACCAATCAACGGATTCAAGGCTACTTTCCCGACAGGCTCTGAGACGCAACGCCCACCGCACGATCAGCCCGCGACACGCCTCCGCCAGCCGCCAGCGGATGCGACCGGTTCTGGAACACTCCCTTCGCCGGTCGGTTCTCTAGCCCGGACTATTCATGAGCGCGTGTTGGACAGTCGATTCTCGTTGTCATGAGCGTGTTCCGGGCCGCAGAAGTACCCTTTCGGTAGATCAAGGCGCAACGCCCCCTACCCCCATCCGATTTTTCGCGTTGTCCGGGCTTCATCCGGTCCAGAAGTGAGGCACGGCCGGACGCCGAGAGACGTGCTGAGCAACCCGCTCGAAGAACTGCTGATTCGGCCAACTGCCGCTGAGCCGTCCGACGATGCGGCGGCAACTGACCACCACCGAGGCCGCCACCTTGATCAGGAGTAATCGCCACGTCGCCGGTTGACCCTCGCCCAGCGGATCCCGGCGGCGACGCGCGTTCTGGTAGCGCTTCCGCGCGAGTTCGGGCAATGTAGCCAAGGGCACCTCTCCGGCGGGTGCCGGTGGTGGGTCGGCGATCTCGCGACGTAACCGCACCAACAGGTTCAGCGCTGCCGCGTGTAGATACAGCCGGAAGTAATTGGCCATGAACCGGTGGTCGCTCAGCCGGTCCATCGCCATCCCGCACTTGAACTCCTTGTTGCGGTTCTCGCTCTCGCCGCGCATCGCATACTCGTCGTACGTCGCTTCCGGGTATGCCTGCGCTCCGGCTCGGTTCGTGGTCACGAAGCGGCGATTGGTTCCTTGTGCGTTCGCCTCGGCCTTCACCACCACCCAGCGCGGCATGGGCCACGTTCCCGCTTGATACCAGAACCCCGCGAACAGCCGCTGCGAGACGTGCGTCTCGTCCCAACGCCGGACCGCTTCGGCCAGCAGTGCGTCGCTCTCCCGCTGCAACACCGCATTCGTCGAGAGGCCATAGGTGTAGATCACGTCCAGCCGCTCGCTCACCGCGTACATGGTCGGGTTGCCGAACCCGCCGTCGCCACGCACGCGAATCCGCACGTTGGGCCAGACCGCGCG
>JANLUE010000378.1:0-2474 GCA_031363325.1 Gemmataceae bacterium | reverse complement strand
ATCGACAATCTGACCGCCCGGCTCGGCGAGTGCGGTCTCAGCGTGAAGCTCGAGATCGACGCGCCGAACCTGGAGCCCGGCAGCGACCCGATGATCGCGTTCGCGGCCGGCATTGAGGATCGCGTTCGGCGGCTCGAAGTGACCGTCACCGATCTAAACTTCGGCCCCGAACTGTTCGACAAGCTTCTGCCAAAACTGCCCGCGAAGTTCGCTGAAGTTCGCGACATGTTCCGCCCGGCTGGCCCCGCGGACATCACCTACGCGCAGCGTCGCGAGAAGGCGGGGCTTCGCAAAACTTGCGTCGTTCGCCCCAAGGGCATGTCCGCGATCTATCGCGGCTTCCAATACCCAGCCGACGAGATTCGTGGCACGATCGAGGCCACTCTCGATGAAGACCTGCCGCCCCGCTACGAGATTGACCTCGTCGGCGAAGCGGGCCACAAGGCGGTCACGCTCAAGGGACGCGTCACCGGCGGGGCCGATCGCGAAGTCGACCTGGTACTCACCGGCTCCGACATCGTGCTCGACAAGACGTTGATCGACGCCCTGCCCGACGAGTATCCCAAAGTCGTTCGCAAACTTCGGCCGACGGCACGCGGCGACTTCACCGCCAAGATTCGCCACAACGCCCGCATTCGCCGCGACCACGGGCCGGAAGTCTTCGACAACGAATTCGACATCAAGGTGCGGGCCGGCAGCGTGAATTACGAAGAGTTCCCCTACATGCTCAAGAGCCTGATGGGACAACTCCTGATTCGCACCGTGCCCGATCTGCCGACAATGCGCCCGGAAGGCCGGCCGGCCTCCGGCGAAATCGGCTCGCTCACGATCAAGGAGTTCACGGCCACCGGCTCGGGTGGCTGCAAGTTGAAGATCAACGGCGGCCGTGGCCGGGAGCCGGGCGGCTCGGTCCTCGACCTCAAGGTCGTTGGCGAATCGTTGCCGCTCGATGGCGAACTGTACCGGGCGATCGCCAAGCTGCAACTCCATAAGTCGTGGCAATCGTTCGAGCCGACCGGGCGAATGAACTGCGAGATGCACGTGCGCCTGCACGATCGCGACGCCGGGCCGGGCAAACCGCCGGTCCAATTCGTGCCCGCCCGCGACCTCGAACTCGGCATGGCCTTCAATGGCCCCAGCCTGAAGCCCGCGTTCTTTCAGTACCAACTGACCGACGCGGCCGGCCAGGTCGCCTTCGCGGGCGGGCGCGTCGATCTGCAGCAGTTCCGCGCCAAGCACGGCAACGTTTCGATCACGCTACCGACAGCGAAAGTTTTGCTGCCACCGGCCGGCGGCTTCTGGGCCGACCTCTACGACTTGCGAATCAACCCCCTGGTGTTCGATGCGGAACTTCTGCACGCGTTGCCCGGCGGGCTTCGTTCGGCCGCACTTGGGCTCGAGCCACGGGGGCCGATCATGGCCCACGCCAAACGACTCGTGATCGATGGTCAGTTGAAAGATCGGCCTCGCGAACGCGAGTTGCCGCAACTGGCCGGCACGAGCGGCGTGGTGCGGGCCTCGCTGGCTCCGCCGCCCGATCGCGAGACGTTGCCGACGATCTATTGGGACGGTTCGCTGACGTTTCGGGATGCGAGCCTGAAGACCGGCGTCGCCTGGGATGGCGTCACGGGCCAGATCACGGCACGGGGCTTGTACCTCGGCGATCGCCTGGGCCGTGTGGTCGCCGACCTCGCCTTTGAGAGTGGCCGACTCTTGAAGCAACCGATCGAAGGCGTGTCGGCCCGGTTCGAAGTCGACCCGGCCCGGCCCGACATCGTCGAAGTGCCCTGGATCAACGCGAAGGCCTATGGGGGCGAAGTCGGCGGCGAGGCCCGGCTCGAACTCGGCACGCCGCTCAAGTTCCATCTGAAACTGAACGGCTCGAAGTTGAAGCTCGAAGAGTTCGCCCGCATCAACCAACTCGGCCCGAAGACGCACGTCGAGGGACTGGCGACCGCTCAAATCACTTTGTCGAACCCGCTCGATCCGTTGACGCGCCAGCCGGTCCTGAACGGAAGCGGCAGCATCGACGTTCCGAATGGCAAGATGCTCGACATGCCGATCCTGCTCGACGTGATCAAGCTCGCCAAACTGCGACCGATGGACCGCACCCTTTTTGAAGAGGCGCACGCCGTGTTCCGGATTCGCGGCAACCGCTTGAAGTTCGGTCAACTCGACTTGATTGGGACGGCCGTCAGTCTTGGCGGCGAAGGCGAAATGGACTCGGATGGCAAGAACGCGCAGTTCGAGTTCTACACGGTCTGGACGAACATCCGTAACATTCTCGGCGTGACCGGCGAGCTGCCCTCGCGAATCAGCAGCAACCTGTTCCGCATCAAGGTGACGGGCAACCTCGGCGACGAGAAGCCGCGCGTGACCCAGGAACCGCTGCCCGCGATCATCGAACCGGTGAAGCGCTTGTTGGGAAGAACGACTCGTTAGCCGCGAGGCGCTCGCCGAGCGCGTCCGCGGAT